>NZ_CAWQMW010000091.1:0-2087 GCF_963895965.1 Xenorhabdus sp. PB30.3
GTTGTAGATGGATAGATTTTATTATATAGGCAGTAGGGCTTCCTACTGGTCGATCTGAGGCATCGAGGTAACATTATGGATGGAATAACGTAATTTTTTGGCAAGCAATAATCAATTTATAAAGGGAGTATTTAATAAACTGATATTAAAGTATTTGGCGGAGAATAACCTTATAGTTAAGGTGTAATTTCCTTAGCCATAATATTTGTAACTGCTTATTTATGTTAATTAATTATTTCAGCATTAATTTATAACAACATTTTCATTCAGTACCAGCGATAGCAGAGCCTGACGCGTATAAATTCCATTCGCTGGCTGGATTTTATAGGATACCTGTGCCGTAGAGTGCAGTTCTTGATATTGGGCTGCATAAAGGGAGAATCTTCCTGCCTGTTTTGCCGTCATGACTGGGTTATTTGGGCATACCCATTTACCGTTGGCACCCACTGTGGTCTGACAAATCAGTGTGCCAGATGAAGTCGGCAGGAAGGTTTCTTTTGGCGGTAGAAACGATTTTGAACTGGCGATAAGGATCAGTTGGCCGGGAGTACCTTCTCCTTGAATTGATATGCCGCTGTTTATCCGGTAGTGAGCGTTTTTTTGCGGCTCGATAATCCGCATTGGCATGGTAAAGTGCCATTCGATAGGTTCACCAGTTTTTTGCTTCTTGTATCATTAGATTATAGGCTTCTCCTCCAGTAATTTTTTCTATTGGGTGGTGGTTCAATACAGTATCTGAAAATACATTTACACTGTAAGTTAATAATGAGAGGAGAAAAAAATACTTTAAATATAATCATAACAGCCTCCTGAATGGGGAGATTAATTGTTTTTTTCAATACAGGTCATATGGTCATTACCTCCAGTGCATTCCAGTGTTTTATCTTTCCTTGCTGGATAATTTTCATTATCAGATGTTTCATGGATAGTAAAAAGATACACCCCTCGTTTAGCATAATACTCATTGTCTGAACTCCAATTTCCTTTTTCATCAGGAGTTATTTCTTCCGATTTTACACCATCAGATAATATTATTTTAGGGTGGATGGTTTCTTTGAAGTCACTAATTTTTTTATCATTATTAGGTAGGGAGGTTCCATAAATGTGGATAAATACATTATCGACGATTTCATATTTTACAGAGAACTCTTTTGATTTCAGTATAGTGACTTCGTCATTGCTATTTTTAATGGAAACATTTGGTGTTCCTGTATTTTTAGCTTTAATTTGTATAAAACCGGTAGGGGCATCACTAATTTTGGTTTGCCAGTTATTTCCAATGCGAGAAAGAATGGGGAGGACATGTTCACCATTTGAATAGTAGTTTGCAATTACATCAAGAGGTGTTTTTTCTGTTACTTTCCCTTCAATGACAATCTGTTTAGGATTGTCGTCTGTTGAAGTAATAAATTCATGCATAACAGGTTTTGTGATTTTTACCGGACAACGAGCTACACTAAATTTAATTTCTTTTTTTCCGGGGAGATTATTTTCTTCTTCCCTATTATGGTTACAAAACACAGATGCTTTATAGTAATTAAAACATTTTGCGGTTAAACCTTTAAGGCTCCATGTGCCGGAATTCAGATCAACATCAGGTGTATATTCTTTCGTTGGTTCAGAAGGATGAGTGTAGTCAGGATCATCAAAACTAGAAATTGATACTTTAATTTTTTTAACCTCATTTGGAATTTGAGTATTAACTAAACCGGATATGTCATATTTTCCATCAGGTATAATTTGAGCATCCTCGATTGACGTTATGGTTGCACAACATGGTGGCCTTTTAATATAAGGCCTAATATTTATTGAATGGTGGTTAAAATGTAAATGTAAGTAGTTTACTGAAGAAGCGCCATACGCTGGCTGGATTTTATAGGATACCTGTGCCGTAGAGTGCAGTTCATGGCTGATAAACTGTTCAGCCGATACCGTGAATTTTCCCTTTCCGAATAGGTAAGGCCCGCAGGACCATGTGCCGGATGCAGTAACGGTGGTATCACACGCTTTATTATTACCGTTTTTGCCTATATGTATGTGGGCGCCGGGTTCGCCTATTCCGGCAATGTCAAAAGGTTTCCGGTGGA
>NZ_CAWQMW010000092.1:0-1987 GCF_963895965.1 Xenorhabdus sp. PB30.3
AACATATCGGTAAACGCTTTGATAAGGGCTTGGTTTTCACGCCAGCGATTAAAGTCGGTTGCCTACTCTATATCGGCTTGTTGTATGAAAATCGGGAAATGGCAACCGATGCTGAGCTGAAAGAAGTGCCTTTTACTATCAAATCACTGTGGTCTGTCTATCGTGATGTGGGGATCTACTGATGCCGTGGCAACCGTTAAGGCGTTGTAGTTATCCGAGTTGTACACAACGGGTAACGTCCGGTCGCTGTGAGGAACATCGGCGGGAACAGAACAGGCAACGCGGTACACGTACCGAACGTGGCTACAGTAACCGATGGAGCAGATACAGATTGGTGTATCTCAAAACGCACCCCTTATGTGTACATTGCCTCAAGCTGAACTGCTACATGCCTGCAACCATTGTGGATCATATCATCCCGATACAAGGTGAAGCGGATGTGCTGTTTTGGCCTGTATCCAATCATCAAGCGCTATGCCATGCCTGCCATAACCGTAAAACGGTACAGACAGACCCACTCACCAAAGCCAAACGCAAACAAGGTGCTTATCGGGAGCAGGAAGCAAAAGCAGCACGATTGGTTAGCCTTGGAATAATAACAAAATGAAATAACGGGGTGGGGGTATCAAAAATGACAAACATCCCTCTGAGCGGAACCGCCCCCTCCTACAATTTTTACGCACGGCAATTTTTTTGAAAATAAATCACAAGGAACAGCGAAAATTATGGCAAGAGCACCCAAACCGCCCACTTATTTAAATGAGATTGCCGCCAGTCAATGGAAAGCCAAAGGTAAAATCTTAAGCGAACGGGAAGATTTGAACGCCGCCGACTGGAACAACTTAGAGCTGTATTGCGTCAACTATGCCATTTACCGAAAAGCGGTGGCAGACCTTGATATCCGAGGCTTTAGCATTGTGAACAGTCAGGGCAGTGAAAGCCGTAACCCATCACTGAGCGCCAAAGCCGATGCCGAAAAAATCATGATAAAAATGTCCTCATTGTTGGGTTTTGACCCCGTATCACGGCGCAAAAATCCGGTGGAAACCGAGGGAGAGGACGAGCTAGACCGACTATGAACGCATGGGATAAATACGCTTTTGATATCGAAAATGGCACAATTCCGGCCTGTAAACGGGTAAAACAGGCGGTGAAACGCTACTTTAACGACCTGAATAACCCGCTTTATCTATTTGATTCGGAGGTCGTGGAGCGCTTTATTGCATTTTCCCACTACTGTCCGCACGTCAAAGGCCACTTGCGGGGCAAACCGATCATGCTGGAGCCGTGGCAGCAGTTCGCCTTTGCCAACCTGTTTGGCTTCAAAGTGAAAGCAACCGGACGGCGGAAATACCGCAGTGCTTACATTCAGGTGCCGCGCAAAAATGCCAAATCCACGGTAGCCGCGATACTGGCGAACTGGTTTCTGGTGATGGAGAACGGGCAACAGGATATCTACACCGCCGCCGTGAGTCGCGATCAGGCGCGTATTGTATTCGATGATGCCCGCCAGATGTGCCTGTTATCAAAGCCACTGAAAAAACGGGTGACTATCCAGCAACACAAAGTGAACTACCCGAAGAGCAACAGCCTGTTAAAGCCACTGGCAGCCAAAGCTGCTACCATCGAAGGTACTAATCCCAGTCTGGCGATTGTCGATGAATATCATTTGCACCCTGATAACGCCGTCTATTCTGCCCTTGAGCTGGGTATGGGCGCACGTCCCGAAGGTATTCTATTTGCCATTACTACAGCAGGCAGTAACGTTATTTCAGCCTGTAAGCAGCACTATGATTATTGCTGTCAGATACTCAACGGCGAAGAACAGAACGAATCCCTGTTTACCCTGATCTACGAGCTGGACGACGAGCACGAGATTGATGATGAAGCCCTTTGGATAAAGGCCAATCCCAATCTGAATATCTCCGTAGACAGTGCTGCGTTGCATGACACCATCCAGAAAGCGCGGGGCATTCCCTCACAATGG
>NZ_CAWQMW010000093.1:0-1987 GCF_963895965.1 Xenorhabdus sp. PB30.3
CCATTGTGAGGGAATGCCCCGCGCTTTCTGGATGGTGTCATGCAACGCAGCACTGTCTACGGAGATATTCAGATTGGGATTGGCCTTTATCCAAAGGGCTTCATCATCAATTTCGTGCTCATCGTCTAGCTCGTAAATCAGGGCAAACAGGGATTCGTTTTTCTCTTCGCCGTCCAGTATCTGAGAGCAATAATCATAGTGTTTCTTACAGGCTGAAATAACGTTACTGCCAGCCGTGGTAATGGCAAATAGAATACCTTCAGGACGTGCGCCCATGCCCAGCTCAAGGGCAGAATACACCGCGTTATCAGTGTGTAAATGGTACTCATCGACAATTGCCAGACTGGGGTTAGTCCCTTCAATCGTGGCGGCTTTGGCTGCCAGTGGCTTTAACAGGCTGTTGCTCTTGGTATAAGTGACTTTGTGCTGCTGAATCGCTACCCGCTTCTTGAGTGGTTTGGATAGCAGGCACATCTGGCGGGCATCATCGAATACAATACGCGCCTGATCGCGGCTCACGGCGGCGGTGTAGATATCCTGCTGCCCGTTCTCCATCACCAGAAACCAGTTAGCCAGTATCGCGGCAACGGTGGATTTGGCATTTTTGCGTGGCACCTGAATATAAGCACTGCGGTATTTCCGCCGTCCGGTTGCTTTCACTTTGAAGCCTAACATATTAGCAAAGGCGAACTGCTGCCACGGTTCGAGAATGATGGGCTTACCGCGCAAGTGGCCTTTGACGTGCGGACAGTAACGGGAAAAGGCAATAAACCGTGCCACCACCTCCGAATCAAACACATAAAGCGGGTTATTCAGGTCGTTAAAGTAGCGTTTCACGGCCTGTTTTACCCGTTTACAGGCCGGAATTGTGCCGTTTTCGATATCAAAAGCGTACTGTTCCCATGCGTTCATAGTCGGTCTAGCTCGTCCTCTTCTTCTATTTCCACCGGATTTTTCCGTCGTGATACGGGGTCAAAACCTAACAATGAGGACATTTTTATCATGATTTTTTCGGCGTCCGCTTTGGCACTCAATGACGGATTACGGCTTTCGCTGCCCTGACTATTCACGATGCTAAAGCCTCGGATATCAAGGTCTGCCACCGCTTTTCGGTAAATGGCATAGTTGACGCAATACAGCTCTAAATTGTTCCAATCGGCGGCGTTCAGGTCTTCCCGTTCGCTTAAGATTTTGCCTTTGGCTTTCCATTGACTGGCGGCAATCTCATTTAAATAAGTAGGCGGTTTCGGTGCTCTTGCCATAATGTTCGCTGTTCCTTGTGATTTATTTTCAAAAAAATCGCTGTGCGTAAAAATTGAAGGAGGGGGCGGTTCCGCTCAGAGGGGTGTTTGTCATTTTTGATACCCCTACCCCGTTATTTCAATTTGTTATTATTCCAAAGCTAACCAATCGTGCTGCTTTTGCTTCCTGTTCCCGATAAGCACCTTGTTTACGCTTGGCTTTGGTGAGTGGGTCTGTCTGTACCGTCTTACGGTTATGGCAAGCATGGCATAGTGCTTGATGATTAGATGCAGGCCAGAACAGCACATCCGCTTCACCCTGTATCGGGATGATATGATCCACAATGGTGGCAGGTGTGTAGCAGTTCTGCTTGAGGCAATGCACACATAAGGGATGTGTTTTGAGATACATCAATCTGTATCTGCCCCATCGGTTACTGTAGCCACGTTCGGTACGTGTACCGCGCTGCCTGTTCTGTTCCCGCCGATGTTCTTCACAGCGACCGGACGTTACCCGTTGTGTACAACTCGGATAACTACAACGCCTTAACGGTTGCCACGGCATCAGTAGATCCCCACATCACGATAGACAGACCACAATGATTTGATGGTAAAAGGCACTTCTTTTAGCTCAACATCGGTTGCCATTTCCCGATTTTCATACAACAAGCCGATATAGAGTAGGCAACCGACTTTAATCGCTGGCGTGAAAACCAAGCCCTTATCAAAGCGTTTACCGATATGTT
>NZ_CAWQMW010000094.1:0-1979 GCF_963895965.1 Xenorhabdus sp. PB30.3
GTGCCCAAAAAGGATTGTTTAGGGATGAGGCAGGAAAAATCGAAAGATAAGGATTTATAATGAAGGCAACAAACCGCGTTATTTTCAACGCGGTTTGTCAGCAGTCTGAACCCCCTAACGGGGGTTTTTTATTGGAATAATTTTATGAATACATTGCGAAACGTGCAACTTTCTGGCGTGCTCGGCTCTCAGTTTGGACGCAAATATAAACTGGCAGTCTCTTCACCGCAGGAAGCAATCCGGGCACTCTCTGTCCTGATTGATGGCTTTGAAAAATACCTGTTAACGGCCAGAGAGCGCGGATTCACCTTTGCGGTGTTTATCGGCAAGCGCAATATCAGTCAGGATGAACTGGCCTTTTCCGGTGAAGGGGATATTCGGATTGTGCCGGTGATCATTGGCAGTAAAAAAGCCGGGGTATTCCAGACGATACTCGGCGCAGTCATGGTCGTGGCGGGGGCGTTTTTGTGGTACACGCCCTATGGCGTACCGATGGTGATGTCCGGTGTGGGTATGATGCTGGGTGGGGTGGTGCAGATGCTCTCCCCGATGCCGGGCGGACTGGCGCGACGGGAAGACCCCCGACAATAAACCCTCGTATGCCTTTGGTGGCCCAGTCAACTCCATCGCGCAGGGTAACCCGGTGCCGATCGGGTAATGTATCCGGCTGGTTTGACCCTTATTTTGACTCCGACCGGCATTTTTATATTCAGGTGTGCGGTTATCCGAAGTACAGAGCCGAGTTTGGTATTCAGCTGGCAGGCATGAATGGTGTTTCAACGATCACCGATCAGAACCGACTGGGGTATTGCGTTTACCGGGGCAGAGTGACATTAGGTAAGCAGGGGCAGTGGCGCGTGCCGGATTCCATCCCGAACCGCTCACAATGTCTGGTGTTTGCCCGGACAGAAACGCCGGGGGCGGCGGTCGGTATGACTCACGATAAAGTGATTGTGAACAATGACGTGCCCTGTCAGGTGTCAGTGGTGATTTTCTCCAGCGGCTTTGCGTTACAGCGACCGGACTACGGGATAGCGATTTATAACGCCTCGGGAGAGTTGACCTACTCTTCCCACTACACACCGTTTTTTCTGGGTGAAATGATCGCGGTCAGAAACGGGAGTGGGTCAGCCCGCACCCTTTCTCGCCCGATGGTGCATGTGAACCGATTAGCTAAACTAGTCAGGAATGTCGGTGGGAACAGCTGGCGGTTTGCTGATTCCGGTTTCACCTTCTCAGGCAGCACTATTTCGGTGAGCGAAGCCGGGAAGATGAATTTTGAATACATCCAGGTCAATAACTTCAGTTACAAACCCATCAACTACGACATCTACGCCATTAACTACGACGATTACTTCTGATTTTCTCTTCTCAGGAACCCAATCATGATTTACACACAAGGCACACTATCCACGGTGTCCGGCTCGGCGATTGTCCGGGGTACGGGCACAAAATTTAAAGACAACCTGAGCGGCATTGCTCCGGGGCAGGTGATACTTATCCAGTCCGGCAGCAATAATTTGTTACATATGATACAGGCCGTAAATTCGGATACCGAACTGGTACTGGCGGATAATGTCAATGTGACGCTGAATAACGTCACTTACCAGATCCAGACGACCGTGCCCAATTCTATCTCCGATGGTGTCCGGCATATGTGCGCCATTAACAGCAATATCATCCAGTTTCTCCAGAGTATGGATCAGTGGATGACGCAGAATGGGACGGTGAGTATCACGTTGCCGAATGGACAGACGGTGTCGTTGCAATCGATAAAGGCGCTTTATGCGTCAATGAATGGAAAGTTGGATAAAAACCAGAACGGGGCGGATATCCCGAATAAATCGGTTTTTATTGGAAATTTGGGTTTGAATAGTATTTTGGATAGCAAGTTTTCATGTGGACAATATCAGGTAGGTTCATCCGGTGGAGGGATTCAAGACTTTAACCTCATTCAACCAAACCGCACCTTCTATGGA
>NZ_CAWQMW010000095.1:0-1792 GCF_963895965.1 Xenorhabdus sp. PB30.3
GAAATGGTCGTGACGACCGACCCGGTCCAGTTTCAGTAACTCCTGCCAGAGGTCGGCTAACGCAGTTTCCACCTCTCCGACGGGGGCCGCATAGTCCCGGGTGATCACGGCAGATAAGTCCGGGTCGGGCAGGGCCTGACGATCCAACTTGCCATTGGGGGTCAGCGGGAAGGTCTCTAACACCACAAAGGCGCTGGGGATCATATATTCCGCCAGACGGGTATGTAACTGGTCACGCAGACTGGCGGTGTCCAGCACGACCTCCGGCTGTGGCACTGCGTAAGCGACCAGCCGTTGCTCGCCGTTATTCGCCTCACGGGCGATCACCACGGCTTCCTGTACACCCGGACACTGCATCAGGCCAGCTTCTATTTCCCCTAATTCAATGCGGAAACCACGCAGTTTCACCTGAAAATCATGCCGGCCCAGGTATTCGAGACTGCCATCCGGCAGCCAGCGGCCCAGATCGCCGGTTTTGTACAGACGGGCATCAGGCTCAGTGGAGAATGGATCGGCAATAAAACGCTCGGCGGTCAGTGCCGGTCGGTTCAGGTAACCGCGGGCAACACCGACGCCGCCGATATGGATCTCACCACTGACACCAAGGGGTACAGGGTTACCCTGTTTATCTAGAACATACAGTTGCGTATTGGCAATCGGGGAGCCAATCGGCACAAAATGGCGTTTATCATCACGCTGACAAGCCCAATAAGTAACGTCGATGGCGGCTTCCGTCGGGCCATATAAATTGTGTAATTCCGTATGAAAACGAGAAAAAAAGCGTTGTTGCAACTCGGCGGGCAGGGCTTCACCGCTGCAGATGACTCGCCGGAGGGTGGGCAAGGTGTGCGGGGATTGAACCCCCTGCACAAATTGCTGCAACATGGACGGCACAAAGTGCAGGGTGGTGATTTCGGTGTGTTCAATCAACCGGACGAGATAATCAACCTCTTTATGGCCGTCTGGCCGGGCCATCACCAGCCGGGCACCATACAGCAGCGGCCAGAAAAACTCCCAGACAGAGACATCGAAACTGAACGGGGTTTTCTGCAACACCCGATCTTCGGGCGTCAGTGGGTAGGTGTTCTGCATCCATACCAGCCGGTTGCACAGGGCTCGGTGGCTGTTCATTACCCCTTTCGGCTGGCCGGTGGAGCCGGAGGTATAAATCACATACGCCAGATGACGTGAAGTGAGCCCCTGCATGGCGGCCACCGGATTGGTGTCGGGCTGGTTCGCCAGCACGGGGCAGGGCAGATCATCCAGTCTGACCATCGGTAATGCAAACTCCCCAATGCTGTCGTGCAGTGTTGTTTGCGTCAGCAACACCACCGGGTCGGCATCGGCCAGCATATACGCCAGTCGCTCAGCCGGATAAGTGGGGTCAAGGGGCACATACGCGCCGCCCGCTTTGAGAATAGCCAGTAAGCCAATCACCATCTCTAAGCTGCGTTCGACACAAATCGCCACCCGATCATCCGGCTGGATCCCCAGTTCAATCAGGTAATGGGCCAGCTGATTGGCCTGACGGTTAAGGGCGTCATAACTCAGGGCTTGTTCTTCAAAGAGTACAGCAAGGGAGTCAGGTGTCCGGGTGACCTGCTGTTCAAACAGGTCATGGATTAGGGCATGTTGCGGAAAATTGGCTTGTGTGGCGTTGAAATCCACCAGTAACTGCTGACGCTCTGCTGCCGGCAGAATGGATAAACGGAGCACCGGTTGTTGCGCGTCCGTGGTCAGCGCCTCCGCCAGCGCACTGAGGGCCGTGTGCAGATAATGCACGATCCTGTCC
>NZ_CAWQMW010000097.1:0-1651 GCF_963895965.1 Xenorhabdus sp. PB30.3
TCATAAATTATATCGACTAATAATTTTTATTATTAGAAGAAGATTTTTTTGATATAGCCCACGAGATGTAATTAATATTGTTTAAACAGAATTAATTATAATTTAAAATAGTAGTAAAGCTTTAGGTTATGAACCCTTAAACACAGAGAAAATGAAACTCAACAAAGAATTTCATTCTCCTATAAACACAACCAAACATCAGAAAAACACTTCTGAATAACTCTTATTATTAAAAATCAATACTGCATTAATTGATAAATCAATATTTCGATGATAAATTTAAAATTTTATCATGAAATTTTGAAAGATAATTTTTTCAAGTGATGAAATGAAAGGCTATTTAATTTATGTCATTGCAAAAAATGCCTAAAATTATTTATATTTACCTTATTTGATTGTTTGCACAAATTGTAATTTTAGGAATTAAAAATTCCCCATGATAATTTGTATATCCAAGATTTCTAGCATGCTCCTGGATATCTTCACTTTCCACCGCTGTAATTGGATCAGATCCCATTTTATGCCCCCAAACGTAACTGTTAAGATATTTTGCCCATATACGTCTATACCAGTGATAATCCCAATTTTTTTCTGTACCAACATGACCTGAAAATAAAACCGTTAGCCATACCGGCTCATGTATTGAGCCTATAGGACATTCTGTGCCTTTTGTATATAAAATTATACCATCATGTTTAACTCCCTCCAAAAGCTCACTATCATTTGATGGTACTTTACTTGCATGACAATAGCCAGGGTGTGGCCAATTTCTCGAATTAAAACCATTTAATTCATCTATTCTAATATTACATGCATATGCATAACAATTATTAACCCCACCATTCCTTAACCAATAACTATGGTTATATAAACCTGCCTGTACTTTACATCTATTATCAAAATCGAATTCATGCATTTCATTACTCTGAGTATCTCTCCTTAATCTACAAGATGTATATTCAAAAACTGAACCATCCGTTTTTCTGCAAGGAGCGTATTTAAAATTATTTTTAGTACATGTAATGTTATTTTCACTTTCAAATTGAATAGCAATATTTAAAAGCATTTCAGCAAGATTTTTACTATCTGAAACATCTTCTGCATATCCATCATCAACTCTAAACATTGTTGGCAATTCAAATTTCTTTGCAACCAATGGGTTCATAATTTCGACAATAACTCCCCTTAAACCTGAGATTGAAGGCCTCGGTATATAATTTAAAGCTTTTTTATTTGTTGAAATATCTTTTAAGATAGCGATAGCCAATGGATCAGGAATATTCCAACAAGGATTATCTCTTCCAGAGAACATGTTTTTAGTAATTATCAGCATAATTTCACCTTTCATTAAAAATAAAATTCACTCGTTATATTTATTTTTATATTAATTGTTATATTTATTTTAGCTCTGAAATTTCATTTCACCTTCTTATTAAAGGTAATTTTTCATAAAGAAAGTAAAAGATTTATTTTTTGACATATAAATAAAAAATTTATAAAAAAATAATATAAGATTAATTTTTAAATCTGTCATTTATTTCTAGTACTACAGTCGTAACTGTTCCATGATCAGATATTCCTCTCGGCGGCGATAATGGCATTGTTGGGCGCGATACTGATGTCGTCGCCGCCAGTCTGACCAAAATAAAAT
>NZ_CAWQMW010000098.1:0-1648 GCF_963895965.1 Xenorhabdus sp. PB30.3
TGGGATGCCGATAGGCTGGGCGCGGTTGCGTTCGAGAGGGATAAATATCACAACCAAAAATAGCCTCTTACCGATTTTATCTGACCATTTACAGCGCAGCGGAGATCGCCGCCAGTGGGAAGTAACACAAACGGCAGGCTGGCACTGTGGGGCGTATGTTATGCCGGATGGCGAAATTATTGGTCAGCCTTATATGCCAGTGGCGTTCTGTGGTGGTACATCGGCGGTTGCGGGTTATGTGGTTAGGGGAACTGCCGACGAATGGAAAAACCATGTTGCTTCATTAATGAAAGGAAACCGCTCAATGATGTTGGGTGTGCTGGTGGGACTAGCTGCCCCACTCAACTCATTAGCAGGCGGTAGCTGTTTTGGTGTTCACTTGTTCGCCCAATCCTCAGCGGGAAAAACGACCACCGTTGAAGCTGCCAGTAGCTTATATGGTGATCCCGAAGAACTGAAATTATCGTGGCACGGTACGCACCACGGCTTAAATAATGAAGCCGCCGCTCGCAATGATGGTTTTTTGCCCATTGACGAAATCGGACAAAGTGCTAATCCGAAAGAAGTTGCAAACAGCGCTTACAGTTTGTTTAACGGTGTCGGTAAAATTCAGGGAAAACGGGAAGGTGGAAACCGTGCCGTTATTCGCTGGAAGATAGCCGCGCTTTCAACGGGGGAAGAGGATTTAGAAACCTTTTTGATAAAAGGCGGAATTACACCAAAAGCAGGGCAGCTCGTCAGGCTGTTAAGTGTTCCTTTTATTGATACTGAATTTTTCAATGGTTATGAGGATGGTGACACCCACGCAAGGGCAATTAAGCGTGAATCTAAGCGTTATTGTGGTACAGCGGGACGGGCGTGGATCTTATGGCTGTCTGAAAATCAGGAACAGGCAATAGAAATCGTGACCCGTAAAGAGAAAGCTTGGTTGGATAGCCTGCCAGAAGAAGCCTCAGCCCAAGTAAAACGTGTAGCTGTGCGTTTCGCTTTATTGGATGCAGCCGGAGAGTTGGCGACTCATATCACCGGTTGGAGCAAGGAGGATTGCCATAGTGCGATAAGGCAAAGTTTTGATGACTGGTTAACAGATTTTGGTATCGGAAACCGTGAAAAATATCAGGTTGTCACCCGCGCCCGTGATTTTATCCAGAAGTACGGTCTGTCGCGTTTTCAGCCTTATGCCTACGGGAAATTGAATGGAAACATAGATACCGTTCACGCCATGAGAATCAACAATCTTGCAGGCTATCTGGTGAATAATCGCCGCAGTGATGGGCGGGTGGAGTATCACATTATCCCCAGTGTATTTGAAGAGGAGATATTGCAGGGATTACAGAAAAAATCAGGCTTTGAAGCGCTGGAAGAAGCCGGAATGTTGATTAAAACGGAGAAAGATCGCTTTATCAGTAAAACTATTTCAGTGAATGGTACTCAAGGGCGGTTTGTAGTGCTGGTTTTCAATGATGAGGATTAATCTTCACGTAGTATAAAAATACTGGGATAGCGGGGTAACGGGATAGTAAATAATTAATTGGATACTTATCAGATAGTTATATTTATTTTAATTAACCCGCATTATCCCATTACATCCCATAACGTAGTGTTATGATAAATCATGTAGCATTGTAGTAATTGGATTACCCTGAAA
>NZ_CAWQMW010000099.1:0-1627 GCF_963895965.1 Xenorhabdus sp. PB30.3
ATATAATAACTTATATTTTAGCATGTTGTGTATTTTTTATTTCTTTGAGCACACAAGCAAATGAAAGAGAATTAAAGTCAGATAAAAAAATATATCATTCTAATGATAATATTTTATTAAGTTACAATAAATCAAAGACTGGAGATACAAGCTGGATTGGAATCTGGAAATTTAAACCTAATTCAAATACTCATCTAACCTCCTCAGATAATAACTCATGGCATCAATATTCCACTCATAGACCATATAAATTGAAATATATTATTGGAAAAAAGGAATATACTCCCTGAATGCCAACACACTAAGCCCCGGACGCTATATCGCTTTTTTACTCAAAGGAAAAAATGACAATCAACTAAGTCACCCTGTCATTTTTGATATCGCAGATAAGAACAATAATATTCAACTAAAAGCTCTTACATTAAATATCTGGCAGGAAGGAACTCAAGTTACAGGAGGTTATGGTGGAATAGTAAATACAATTATAAACTCAAACGCCGATATTATTTCACTTAGTGAAGTAAGAAACTATAATACTGACTTTACTTCACTAGTAGCAAAAAGCCTTAGCGATAAAGGCTATCAATATTATACTTATAGATCAGGAAATGATGTCGGTATTCTTTCTAAATATCCTATTAATCAACATAGTGATATTAATAGCTTTACAAAAGCATCAATTAATATAAGTGGCGAAAATATTGAGTTTTATGCAGGGCATTTAGATTACCACAATTATGCCACTTACCTACCCAGAGGATATGATGCAAATAATTGGAGTGAACTACCAAATGGCCCTGATACTAATCTAAACGATATCTTGAATGTAAATAATAATTCTGGACGCCCTGCTTCAATTCGGGCATTTATCCCTGATGCTAAGAATGAACTTAATAACAAAAAAATCGTTATTATGGCTGGTGATTTTAATGAGCCTTCCTGGCTGGATTGGACTGAGGCAACCAAAGAACTATTTGATCATCATGGAGCTATCGTTCCTTGGACAAGTACCAAATTACTAGCCGAAGCTGGCTATCTTGATACCTATCGCACTAAATACCCTGATCCAGTTAAATATCCCGGTTTTACTTGGGTAGCAAATAATCCAGATGTCGCAATCAATAAGCTTACCTGGGCACCAAAAGCAGATGAACGTGATCGGATTGATTATATTTTTTACTATCCTAGCCCACAGTTACTGGTGAAAGATGCGTTCATTGTCGGCCCTTCCAGTAGCATAGTTAAAAGCCAAAGGGTTAAAGAATCTTCGGATGATAAATTTGTAACACCAAAAGGTGTATGGCCATCTGATCATAAAGGCGTTTTAATTACATTTAATCTGAAAATCAAATAAATTTTAAATGAAAAATTATATTATATGATTATCTAACTACTAAATAGCTTTTCAAAATGGTAGGCGAATCAAAGAAACTCAGTCCTATTTTTGCGAACTTTTTAATCGCAAAACCAAAAAAACACAAAAAGGAAGGACTGATTTATGGCCATCGTACCACCTATTCCGCGCAATGAGCGGCGTCAAATGAGAAAAATTGTCCAAAAAACGGCAGATAAAAACTATGCTCGCCGGATTATGGCGATACTCTTGCTACATCAAGGTGCATCTGTG
>NZ_CAWQMW010000100.1:0-1626 GCF_963895965.1 Xenorhabdus sp. PB30.3
TGGATTTAAATAAATATTGTTAATTAAACATTTATAAACGTTATTTGACTAGAATATGTTGTTGTGTAAATTCATGGCTGATAATAAACGAAGGTGTTTTTTATTCTTCATCAGAACTGAAGTCCTTTTTATCATTTCTGATTTAATTATCTTTTTGATTTTTATGTTTTTTTCTATTTTCTCTGGTTTTAATTAACTTGTTTTTCTTTAGGTATATATGCTCGATAAACTTCAAGTTACAACGGACAATATGAGGTGAGTCCTTATATCTCCCCGCGGCGCGGGGGGATATAACACGCATTTTGAAGTTGAATAGGTATAAGAGGGTAATGGCGATATTTACGCTATTAAAATAAATATAGTATTTAAATTGCTGACTATTAAAAAAGAGACAGGCATGGATAATTTTCAATTTTATTATCAGTGGGAATTGGATTACCTACAGCAAATTGAAAAATTAGCCAGTAAAGAAAAACCACATTTAGCAGAAAATTTTAATGGATGTGATCCTGATATTGAGCGGCTGAATCAGGGTTTTTCTGTGTTAATGGCTCGTTTACATCAAAAAGTAGATGATGCTTTTCCTGAAATTACTTTACCTCTGCTACAACAATTAAAAGCATTACCTGTTAAAGGAATTCCAGCAACCAGTGTTGTTCAGTTTAGTGCAATGGAAGGAATTAAATCCGCCGATATATTACGGCGTGGATCAGAAATTTCATCAAATACAGGGGCAACTTTTGTTACAGGCAGAGAGTGTAATATTGAGCCTCTGATGCTGGTCGCTCGTGAGATGAGTTGTCAGGAGGAAACCAGTAGTATTACCCTGACTTTCCAATATACAGGCGGGGATGATTACTGGTCCATCAGCCCCATTAATCTGTTTCTCAGCCCTGATGAGACAGTAGCCGATGCTTTGATGCTTGCTCTATGCCGCAACTTACGGGGTGCGATACTAAACCATAACGGATTGAATTATTCGGCTGAACCCTTTTGGTTTGAACCTCTGTCGGGAATTTCACGCCTGATTTTACCAGCTCCCGCGTTAACAGCAGGGAACTGGGCACCTCAGATGTTAATAGAATCACTTTACCTGCCACATGTTCACCATTTTCTGACGTTATCGCTACCCACAGTCATGCGTAATCGGTTGTCCATGACCGAAAGCCGACAATTCAGCATCACATTAAAGCTCAATGAAGCATTGTTTCTTACTGAAGCCCAACTGGCTGATGCTTTTCATCTCCATTGTGTA
The DNA here is from genome assembly GCF_963895965.1 of Xenorhabdus sp. PB30.3. Classification (NCBI taxonomy): domain Bacteria; kingdom Pseudomonadati; phylum Pseudomonadota; class Gammaproteobacteria; order Enterobacterales; family Morganellaceae; genus Xenorhabdus; species Xenorhabdus sp. PB30.3. The sequence goes on from NZ_CAWQMW010000100.1 coordinate 1,256, forward strand.
CCTGTCGTAAATCTAGAACGTGAATTGAAAATCACCCTTCCTTTTACGCAGGATACCGTTCGTTATCCTCAAAAAATTGTTGAAAGAACACCGCGTCAAATCTGATAGCAAATTCTATGAAGACAGTAATCTTCACCCTGTACGGGAATACACCACACAGAAACGTGAATCTGCCTATGATTTTTGGTGCCGGTTGGCGGCTGAAGAAGGTATTGCGTTTTGGTTTGAGGAGGAGCAACTCTTTTTCAGCGATTCCCATTTAGTACTACAGCCGTGATCCATATTGTGTCATGATGACTCTCTATCTTCCTAACACCAAGGGAGGTGTCCTATGGCCTCACCTGTCAATCTCTGGGAACAGGCGCTTCGGC
>NZ_CAWQMW010000101.1:0-55548 GCF_963895965.1 Xenorhabdus sp. PB30.3
ACCTCGCCTGTGTCGCTGCCAGCAGTCGGGTGACATTGGTATGTTCTACCATCACGCCTTTAGGCTGGCCGGTGGAGCCGGAGGTATAAATCACATACGCCAGATGGTGTGGAGTGAGTCCCTGCACTGTGGCCAGCGGATTGGTTTCCGGTACGTTTGCTAGCATGGATGAGGGCAGGTCATCAAGTCTGACAGTAGGTAATGCAAAATTGCCAGTGATTTCGCCCAGTGCGGTTTGCGTCAGCAACACCACGGGTTCGGCATCGGCCAGCATATAAGTTAATCGGTCAGCGGGATAGGCCGGATCAAGGGGCACATAAGCACCGCCAGCCTTGAGAATAGCCAATATCCCCACGATCATGTCTAAGCTGCGTTCGACACAGATAGCCACACGATCATCCGGTTTTACGCCCAATTCCATCAGATAGTGGGCCAACTGGTTAGCCTGACGATTCAGTTCGCCATAACTGAGCGTTTCCGCCTCCCACACCACGGCAATCGCTTCCGGCGTTCGAACAACCTGTTGTTCAAATAGTTCGTGGATCAAGGTATCTGGTGGGAAATCAGCCTGTATAGCATTGAAATTCTCCAACAGTAGCTGACGTTCAGCCACAGGCAGAATAGATAAATCAAGCGCAGGCCGCTGAGGTTCAGTCGTCAGCGTGTTAACTAATTCACTCAGGGCAGTATGCAGATAATTCACCAATCGGCAGGGGTCGGCATCCGCCACACTCTGAGCAATCAACGTGAAACCGTCCTCTGTATCATTCACTGAAAGGGTGATGGGATAGTTTGTCCTCTCTGCGGATGCCAGCAGGCGTATTCCTTCCCAGACAGTTTTCTCTGCCTCTGCGGGAGTTGATGAGCCATGACGATAGTTGAACAATACACTGAACAGCGGCATCGGCGGGATAACACCACTGCAATTCTGCGCCAGTGCCAGCGGAGCTTGTTCATGCTCCAGTAGGTTTGCCAGATTTTTGGCTGTCGCCTGCACGACTTCCAATGCACTGAAATTACTCAGGGAGACCCGGATCGGCAGGGTATTAATCATCATCCCCATCACCTGATCTGCACCGGCAGAACCTTGTAATCGTCCCAATAGCACTGTGCCGAATACCACATTTTCTTGTCCGCAGATTTTAGCCAGCACTTGTGCCCAGGCGACATGGAACAGCACACTCGCACTGATCCCTAAATACCGAGCCTGCGCGCGCAGAGTATGAGCCAGCGTTTTATCCAGTGGTAAACTGAATTCCGTCACATCAGTGCCATTGCCTTGCACATTAAGCAAACCAAAAGGCGCGGTGGGTTCATCAATATCCGCAAGCTGTTGACGAAAATAGTCTTCATGTACCGAAGCCGGTACGCTCAGGGCCTGAGCAATAAAGTTGCGGTATGGCAGTGGTGAAGTCAGTGCAATCGGCTGTCCCTGTACCCTCTGTTTCTGTAGTAGCTGTTGAACTTCATTCATGATCAACGACAGTGTTACATTATCGCAGACCAGATGATGGAAACTCAGAGCCAACAACCATTCCTCAGAAGCGGGAGCATAGGTAGTACAGGCAGTAAATAACGGAGCCTGACTCATATCCAACCGGTTAGTGATGTGGGACTGTAATTGCGACGGAATATTTTCTGCCGATGTGGGAACAAACGATGTCACCGGCAGTTTCGCTTGTCGCCAGACCACCTGTACCGGCTGGCTCAGTCCCTGCCAGCAGAAAGCTGTTCGCAGAATATCATGGCGGTCTATCACCTGTTGCAGAGCATTCAGAAAGGTATCCAGACGGGAACGGGTATCAAAAGCCAGCAGGCTATTTGATAGATAGGCATCACCATTTTCCTGTAACTGGTGGTGGAACAGAATACCTGTCTGTAACGGGGAGAGCGGGTAGATATCCTGTACATTAGCCATCCCCCCCGCCACAGTTGCAACAATCGTGTTAATTTCAGTTTGTGACAGCGTCACCAACGGCAGCATATCGGGGGTAATATGTGTGCAACCATCGGGAATACGATTGGCGGGAACAAAAATATCGGAAGTATCGTGTTGTGCATAGATTGCTTGCGCCATCTCTGAAAGCAATGGTGTGGCAAAAATGCTGCGCACCTCCAGTAAATATCCCCGACTGCGTAACTGTTCAATCAGACTGACGGCAATCAGGGAGTGTCCCCCGAGTTCAAAGAAATGGTCGTGACGACCGACCCGTTCCACGCCCAGTAATTCCTGCCAGATGTGTGCCAGTGCAATTTCCACGTCACCTGTTGGCGCTACATAATCCCGGGTGATCACTGCCGACAAATCCGGCGCGGGCAGCGCCTTGCGGTCGAGCTTGCCGTTGGGGGTCAGCGGGAAGGTATCTAACATGACAAAGGCATTGGGCAACATATAATCCGCCAGACTACTTTTCAGCTGCTCGCGCAGATCGGCTGCTTCCAGTGTCACATCAGGTTGTGGCACCAGATAAGCCACCAGACGTTGTTCACCCTTATCAGTCTTATGAGCGATAACCACCGCATCCCTGACACCTTGACAGGCGACTAACTGTGCTTCAATTTCCCCCGGCTCGATGCGGAAACCCCGGATCTTGACCTGAAAATCATTACGACCCAGATATTCGATATTACCGTCCGGTAGCCAGCGCCCCAGATCGCCGGTTTTATACATTCTGGCATCCGGCTGGGAACTGAACGGGTCAGCAATAAAGCGCTCAGCAGTCAAGTCAGAACGATTCAGGTAACCCCGGGCGACGCCAGCGCCACCGATATAGATTTCCCCCGTCACACCCAGAGGAACAGGTTGTTGTGTTTTATCAAGTAGATAAATTCGACAATTGGCGATTGGGCGACCAATGGACAACGTTTCAGCCGCATCGTGTAAGGCGCCACCATTGAGTGACAGAGAGGTCACAATGACAGTCGCTTCTGTTGGCCCATAGGTGTCTGTCCATTGACAGTGTTGAGTTTCAGGCAGGGATTGCCAGTCGGTAAGAGAGTGAAGGTTAGTTTTTTCCCCGCCAACCGTAATTGAACGCAGGGTCGGGCTGAGCTCACTGCGACCGGCTTTTATTTCCTGTCCCCACTGATGCCAGAAAGCGGTCGGTATATCGACAACGCTGATGGCTTTTTCTTGCAGGAAGTGGCCGAAAGCGGCATCCGGTATCTGAAGGTGAGGGGGTCGCAGAATTAAGGTGGCGCCCGTTGCCAGTGTCGGGAAAATTTCGGCCACGGACGCATCAAAGGCGATTGTGGCAAATTGCAGGACGCGATCTGCTGCATTAAGAGCGGTTATCTGACACTGGGCATGAATAAAATTCACCACATTACGATGTTCAACCATCACGCCTTTGGGTAGCCCCGTCGAACCCGAGGTATAGATCACATAGGCCAGATGGTGACTCTGTAATCCCAGTTGTTCCAGTTCAGGGTTAGCGACAGCGTATTTGGCGGCTCGATTCAGATAATCCGCCTTATCCAAGAACCAGACAGGGATATCATGGTTCAGAACCTGTGCCTGTAAATGCTGTTGGGTGAGCAGTAATTTAGGCGTACTGTCAGACAGTATATAAGCTCGTCGCTTATCCGGGTGATTCGGATCAAGCGGTACATACGCGGCACCGGCTTTTAAGATACCCAATACACCAATAATCATATCTGGGCTGCGTTCGATACACAGAGCGACCCGATCATCCGGCTGGATACCTGCCGCAATCAGGGCATGGGCCAACTGGTTGGAACGCTGGTTCAGTTCATCATAACTCAGTGTGTGTTCTTCACCCACCACGGCAAGGGACTCTGGTGTTAGCGCAACCTGCTGTTCAAACAGTTCGTGAATAAGGACATGCTGCGGAAAATCAGCTTGTGTGGCATTGAAATCCACCAGTAATTGTTGGCGTTCGGCTACCGGCAGAATGGGCAGCGACAACACAGGTTGACTGGGATGGTTTTGCAACGCCTCAGTCAGCCCACAAAGAGCGGTATACATATAATTCACCACCCGATTGGGGTCAACGCTGTTCACAGTTTGGGCAACCAGAGTAAAACCGTCCCCATGATCGTCCACTGACAAATCCAGTGGATAGTTTGACCACTCTTCAAAAGACTGCAGACGAACACCTTTCCAGCGGGGTTTATCCGTAGCATTTGATGGAGAATGGCGATAGTTAAACAGAGCACTGAACAAAGGCTGGGGAGGTGTCACACTACTGAAACGCTGGGCGAGAGCAAGTGGAAATTGCTCATGTTCCAGCAGGTCAGCCAGATCTTTTGCCGTTGCCCGAACCACTTCAAGTACAGTGTGATTATTCAGGGATATTCTGACCGGCAGGGTGTTGATAAACATCCCCATCACCTGATCGGCTCCTGTAGTGCCTTGCAACCGTCCGGACAGTACTGTGCCGAACACCACGTCATCACGTCCGCTGGTGTGGGCCAATACCTGTGCCCACGCGACATGGAACAGCACACTCGGACTGATCCCCAGTTGACGAGCCAGTGCGCGGAGGGTTTGTGCCAACGTGATATCCAGACACAATTGGGCTTCCGTCACATCTGTACCATCTCCCTGTACATTGAGCAGGCCGAAGGGGGCTGTGGGTTCGTCAATCTCAGCGAGCCGCTCGCGGAAGTAACCTTCATGCACTGAAAGCGGTATGTTCAGCATTTGGGCAATAAAGTTGCGGTATGGCAGGGGCGCGGGCAGGGACTCGACTTCTCCTTGTAATAATTGCTGGATCTCATTCATGATTAATTCCAGTGTCACATGGTCACTAACCAGATGATGAAAACTCAGCGCCAACAGCCACTCATTACTGGCCGGATCGTGGGTGGTACTGGCGGTAAATAAGGGTGCCTGACTGATATTCATTCGTTGAGCGATGTGCGCTTGTAATTGAGACGGAATATTCTGTACGGACGTGGGGATAAATGGTGTCACGAGTAACGGTGCCTGTCGCCAGACTACCTGAACGGGATGGCTCAGGCCCTGCCAGCAGACGGCAGTTCGCAGAATATCATGGCGATCTATTACTTGTTGCAGAGCGTTCAGAAAAGTATCCAGATGAGCGCGATTATCAAAAGCCAGCAGACCATTTAACAGGTAGGCATCCTCGTTTTCCTGTAACTGGTGATGGAACAGAATGCCTGTCTGTAACGGGGAGAGCGGATAGATATCCTGCACATTAGTTACGCCACCAGCCACAGTTGCAATAATCGTGTTAATTTCGGTTTGTGACAGCGTCACTAATGGCAGCATATCTGGGGTGATGGTTGTGCAGCCATCGGGAATAAGGTTCGGTGGGATAAGCATATCCAGCGTATCTTGCCGGGCCTGTATCGCCTGTGCCATCTCTGCCAGCAGCGGCGTAGCAAAAAAAGTGGGTATTTCCAGTGAATATCCTTGATTACGCAATTGTTCAATCATGCTGACCGCAATCAGCGAATGCCCGCCCAATTCAAAGAAATGGTCGTGACGACCGACCCGTTCCAGTTTCAGTAAATCCTGCCAGATTTCAGCCAGCATGGTTTCTACTTCACCCACCGGTGCCGCATAGTCACGGGTGATCACGGAGGATAAGTCCGGAGCGGGCAGCGCCTTACGATCGAGCTTACCGTTAGGAGTTAGTGGGAAAGTATCTAAAATGACAAACGCACAGGGGAGCATGTATTCTGCCAGATGTTGTGCAAGCTGTCGGCGCAGATCAATAGGCACCAGTTTCGTACCCGTTTCAGCACAGAGATAGGCTACCAGACGGGTATCGCCTTTGGTATCTTCACGGACCATTACGACTGCGTCCTGTACACCGGGACACTGCATCAGGCCTGCTTCAATTTCTCCCAATTCAATGCGGAAACCCCGCAATTTCACCTGAAAATCATTACGTCCGAGGTATTCCAGACTGCCATCTGGCAGCCAGCAGCCCAGATCGCCGGTTTTGTACAGACGGGCATCAGGCTCAGTGGAAAATGGATCGGGCAGAAAACGTTCGGTAGTCAGTTCAGGCCGATTCAGGTAACCCCGGGCAACACCTACACCGCCGATATGGATCTCACCACTGACACCAATAGGTACAGGATTACCCTGTTTATCTAGAACATACATTTGCGTATTGGAGATCGGATAACCAATCGGCACAAAATGGCGTTTATCATCACGCTGACAAGCCCAATAAGTAACGTCGATGGCGGCTTCAGTCGGGCCATATAAGTTGTGTAATTCCGTATTAAAACGAGAAAAAAAGCGTTGTTGCAATTCTGCGGGCAGAGCTTCACCGCTGCACATGACCCGCCGGAGGGAGGGCAAGGAATGTTGTGGTTTAACCCCCTGCACAAACTGCTGCAACATGGACGGCACAAAGTGCAGGGTGGTGATCCCTGTTTGTTCAATCAACTGGGCGAGATAGTCGACGTCTTTATGGCCTTCCGGCCGGGCCATCACCAGACAGGCTCCATATAGCAGGGGCCAGAAAAACTCCCAGACAGAGACATCGAAACTGAACGGGGTTTTCTGCAACACCCGATCTTCAGGAGTCAGTTGATAGGTGTTCTGCATCCACACCAGCCGATTACACAGGGCACGGTGGCTGTTCATTACCCCTTTGGGCTGTCCGGTCGAACCGGAAGTATAAATAACATAGGCCAGATGCTGTGAATTCAGCCCCTGCATGGTGGCAACCGGATTGGTTTCCGGCAGGGTCGCGAATATGGGCGAGGACAGTTCATTAAGTTTGACAGTAGGTAATGGAAACTCCCCAACGATTCCATTCAGTGTTGTTTGAATCAGTAACGCCACGGGATCGGAATCAGCCAGCATATAAGCCAGCCGCTCAGGTGGATAAGCTGGATCAAGAGGCACATACGCGCAGCCAGCTTTGAGGATCGCCAATAATCCCACCACCATCTCTAAACTGCGCTCGGCACAGATAGCGACGCGATCATCCGGTTGCACCCCCAATCCAATCAGATAATGGGCCAGTTGATTGGCCCGTCGGTTAAGCTCGTTATAACTGAGGGACTGTTCTTCAAATACCACAGCGGTAGCTTCTGGGGTAAGGGCTGCTTGTTGTTCAAACAACTCGTGAATGAGCGCATCCTGCGGAAATTCAGCTTCGGTATTATTGAATGTGAACAACAGGTTATGCCGTTCCATCTCAGGTAAGAGAGGAGCATGTTTAACCTTTGTATCCAGTGATATCACTGCGGCTTCAGTTAACAGTGCCAGCCGGGATTGAAGGGTGATAACTTCTTCATAACTCAGGTAATTACTGTCGTAGCTGAATGAAATGGTGAAGGGTTTATTTTCCTTTGCAGTTTTGGGGTTTGTAGAGACTGAATATTGGTGAATCGCAATTGAAAGAGGAAACATTACGCCACGATAGGTGCCTTTTAACGTTGTAGCTATATTTTCCATACTGACACAGACATCGAATGGCTCAAATGACAGGACGATATCAAAAAGTTGGCTACGCCCGGTTTTTTGTTTGATTTGTGTATGCTGATTGATTTCAGTAATAGGGAATCGTTGATGTTTATAGCAATGATGCAGCTCAGCCGCCGCTTTATTCATAATATCAAGAACAGAATCATCCGCATGAATAGTCACTCTGATAGGGATGACTGACGAAAACATACCGGGTGTCGATTTTTGTTTTTTATTTTTTCGGTTGTGGACGGGGATGCCTATAACAATCTCTTCGGTACCGTTAATACGAGCAAAATAGCAAGCTAAAATGGCATACATAAAATGAAGGACAGATAATCCATGAGTGGTTGCGATATTTTCTATCTGCTGAGAAAGTGTTTTATCCAGTTGCCAAAAGACGGGTTTAACAAATTCACTCGTGGCAGGCTTCCTTGAATGCGACAGTGGAAGCAGGGCTGATGGCAATGTTTCATAGCGCTTCTGCCAGAACTGCAAGTCTCGCATGTACAATTTAGAATTAAGATAGGCTTGATCTTCAGTAATAAAATCAAGATAAGAAGGAGCTATATCAGGCAAATTTTCCCCGATCGCTAAATGCCTGTAGTGTTCTAAAAGCGCCTTGATAATCAGTTTTAATCCCATGCCATCTGAGATCAAATGATGACAGCAGAATTGCCAGTACCAGCGGTTCTCACTGACCCTAAATAATCCGGTATGCCACAATTCATTATATAAACAAAACGGGCGTATAAAATTAGCGTGTATCTGCTGTTCGGCGCGGAATTCAGCATCAGTTTCCTGTGAAAAATCGTATACCGTTAAGGGAAGCGGGAGAGTCTCAACAAATGTTTGCCGAGACATCCCGTAAGTCTCAATGAGTTTTAAACGTAAAGCATCATGATGAGAAATGACGGCTTCCAGCGCCTGAATAAATAATGATTCGTCCAGCTCCCCCTCAAGAAAAATTAATGTACTGAGATTGTAATCGGAGGAGTTAGGGCGAGTCATTTGGTCTAACCAAATAACTTGTTGAGTAGAGCTTAGTGAGAATTCACCACATGATGGTTTGTGGTTACGTTGTGTATGCATTTTATAGCTCCAGAATCTCATAGATTAATCTGCCAGCTAAAAAACCTGGTATAATTCTTGCAATTACGAAATAACTCCTGCATTAACAGGTACAGATAGAGCGTTGTATTTTGTATACAAGTGCTTCATTCAGAACAAAAAGGTATCTAGGTTATTTCTTCAAGCGCGAGGATAGTGCTTAACTTGCATATCAGGATGCCAACGTAGGTGGCATTAATAAGACGTTATCAAAACTAAACCAATGAACTTAAACAGAAACAAAATAATAAAAAAATTATTATGTTTATTTTGTTTTACCCATGTATTCCGTAAGTCCAAAAAGGTAAAAGAATGAAGCTTGATCGGCAGTTTAATGTGGCAGGAGTAACGAGTGGTTATAATAAAATTACTTAATGTTTATAGGTAACGTTAACGTCTTATCAAAGCAGAGGGGAACTAAACGGCTGAATGTTCTATTGAGCCGAGTGTGATCTGACGGAAGGAATTCCAACACGATGAATACCACCTTCCCAAGAGGTAAGAAGATGGTTTCACCTTATCGGAGGCTATCTTGCAAATCGTCGGGAGCCAAAGACACAGAAAACTACACCAATCGTGACAATAACCATAAGGAAGCTTACAGATTCACCCAGCAAACTCGCAGCTAAAGCCAGCCCTAAAAAGGGTTGAAGTAATTGAAGCTGGCCGACAGCAGCAATTCCTCCTTGTACTAAACCGCGATACCAGAAAATAAACCCGACCAGCATACTGAAGAGTGAAACATACCCAAGGCTTATCCAGGCAGGCATACTGACGTTTTGAAATGTATCCGGCATATATATCAATGCCAGAATCAGCATTATGGGTAATGAGATGAGTAAAGCCCAGCATATCACCTGCCAGCCACCCAGTTCTCTGGAAACCTTTGCACCTTCCGCATAACCGAGCCCGCATACAATGACAGATGTCAGCATTAATAGATCTCCGGTCAGTGAAGCACTTGAATCCTGAGTAAATGCGAACCCCACAACCAGTGCACTGCCGATGACAGAAAATACCCAGAAAGCAGGCCGGGGACGCTCTCCTCCACGCCATACACCAAAGATGGCTGTTGCCAGAGGCAGTAAACCCAAAAATACAATGGAGTGAGCTGAAGTTATATATTGTAGTGCCAGTGCGGTGAGAAGAGGGAAGCCAACGACCACACCGATAGAAACGATAACCAGAGAAGCGATTTGTTCTAACTTAGGGCGCTTTTCTTTTAGAGTTAATAAGATGACCAGAGCCAATAAACCGGCAATGGATGCCCGGGCAACGGTCAGAAACACAGGGTCAAAATCCATTACTGCTACTTTTGTTGCAGGTAAAGAGCCACTGAAAATCAATACACCAAGAAAGCCATTAAACCATCCGTTCGTTCTATCCTGTTTCATGGTTAAACTTTTCATGTTTGTTCTGAAACCTCATGTAATTAGATTCTATACCAACTCAACTTCAAGATAGGTGTCTATCTCCCCGCACCGTGAGGCAATATAAGGACTCACCTCATATACCCGTTGTAACCTGGAGTTTATCGAGTATCTAACTGAAGCCTATAAATAAAATACTGACCAATCTGTGATAACGATAAATCATGATATTGCTCACATTCATGACAATCAAATTATTGTCATGAATACATTTTCGTACAAATCGCATATAAATCAGGCGTTATCATGAGAAATGCACTGCAACCGGAGGCTTTTTTTAATGGCACAATCTAGATATAAATTTATAGTTGATAAATTTGCTGCTGATATACGGATGGGCCGTTTGCCTCCCGGAACACGCCTGCCTACTCACCGACAGCTGGCTATCGATGAAAAGATGTCTTTAGTCACAGCAACCCGGGTTTATACCGAACTTGAAGCGATGGGACTCGTGAGTGGGGAGACAGGGAGAGGGACATTTGTCCGTGAAATATCATTACCTGCGGATTTGGGTATAGAACACCATGTAGCTTCAGATATGGTTGATTTAAGTTTTAACTATCCCTCTTTTCCCTCCCAGACAGAATTGTTACGAAATTCCCTCCGCCAACTGGCGACTTCCGGCGATCTTGAGGCGTTACTTCGTTACCAGCCACATGGCGGGCGTTTGCATGAAAGAACGGTGATAGCGCAATATCTGAAAACAAGGGGATTAAAGAGTATCACGACAGATAATACCCTTATTGTGAGCGGTGCTCAGCATGGTTTAGCCACAACAGTTATGGCTATGTTGAAACCCGGTGATGTAGTTGCAGTAGATACTCTGACTTACCCGGGTTTTAAAGCGCTGGCAAAGACTTATCATCTGGAACTAGTTTCAGTTCCTGCGGGTAACGAGGGGACTGATCTGGATGCACTGGAAAAGCTATGTCAGCGTCGGCATGTCCGGGCGTTCTATACCATGCCTACATTACACAATCCATTAGGATGGGTGATGAGCCGGCAACATCGGCAACGTCTGGTGGCGCTGGCCCGACAATATAACCTGCTGCTGATTGAAGATGGTTCTTACGCTTTTCTTGCTGAGAATGCACCGCCGCCCCTAGCGGAACTGGCTCCTGAATCCACAATTTATGTTTCTGGTTTTTCGAAAAGTATTGCGACCGGCTTACGCGTTGGTTTTATTGCTGCTTCGGTAGAAAAGATCCCCGCACTTGAAAGGATAATCAGGGTAACAACATGGAATACCCCTGCTTTAATTACCGCCATTACCTGTGAGTGGATCACTAACGGAATGATCACCCAGTTAGAAGAAGATAAACGTCATGATGCACAGGCACGTCAACTCATTGTTAAACGGGTCTTTAAAGGAATGAAATATATCAGCCATCCATCATCCTATTTTGTCTGGCTTCCGCTGGATGAGGGAGTAAGGGCAGATCAGGTTACAATGGCTTTAATGAAGGAGCATATATCAGTATCCACAGCCGAACCGTTTGCTACATCTTCATATGTGCCACATGCAATCCGTCTGGCTATTGGTTCGATAGAACAAAAATCCCTGCAAACGGTATTGGAAAAAGTAAAAAACATTATCAGCCTGTATTCGTGCTTATGAAATCCTGATTTTTAGTTTCCAAATAGAAACCAATATCCTGAAAACGTGGATATCATCCCCGAGAATTTTTTAATAAACACCAAAGATACTTTCCAAATGGAAACTATCTTGCTGACAAAAATTGTCACTATCGGCTGTTAAAGTCAGATAAATCCAGTAAAAATGATACGGAGGGATTTATGAGTTTTAACAGTCGGGTAGCTATTATTACTGGTAGCACTGATGGGATTGGAGAAAAAGTCGCGGACGTTTTATATGCAAAAGGAGCCAGTGTTGTCATTGCATCCAGATCTAAGCTTTCAGTTGAAAATAAGGCTAAATCCTTATCACCTGATGGTAAACGTGCTCTGGGTATTCAGTGTGATGTATCTGATCCAGCCCAAGTTCGCCGTTTAATTGATAACACAGTGAGTTATTTTGGCAGGCTGGATTTTGCAGTCAATAGTGCCGGAATAACAGGTGAACATAATAAAACTATACCAGAGCAAACACTGGAGAATTGGGATAGGGTTATTTCCACCACATTGAGCAGTGTTTTCTATTGCATGAAATATGAAATACCCGCGATGCAGAAATCAGGAGGAGGGGCGATAGTTAATTTGTCAGCCGTTAATGGATTAGCTGGTATTGCTGGCTTATCGCCTTACACCGTAGCAAAGCATGGTGTGATTGGTTTAACGAAAACCGCTGCGCTGGAATTTGCGTGTAAGAATATCCGGGTAAATGCAGTTGCCCCCGGTTATGTTAGTACTCCAAAGATAAATGAACTTCCAGAAGAAGTATTACACCGCTTTTCAGACTGCCACCCAATGAAAAGAATGGCTAAAATGGAAGAAGTTGCTGAATTTATTTCATTTCTTTTATCAGAAAAATCCAGCTTTTGCACAGGGGGGATTTATCCTGTTGATGGCGGATATTTATCACAATAATGGGGCGACTTGAGTCAAAACTTTAGACAGTGGCGGGATGATTTTCTCCTGCCATTTACCGTTAGCTGAATCACAGAAAGAAAAGCGTTATATGAAAACGGATAATCAGAACACTCATGATGTTGCGATAACACCTTTTGGAGATGCATTGAGCAGGCTCCAGTGCGTTCTTGTTGCAAGAAGAACGATGGTAAACCCTGAAGGCGTTTCCTGGGCTCAATATGATGTATTACATTTACTCCGGCAGCATCAATCCATGAACCCCGGTGTTATTGGTGAAAAGCTCGGTTTTACCCGCTCAAAAACATCAAAGATTTTACGCTCACTTAAAGATAAAGAGCTGGTTAAACAAGAATCGAGTGAGCATGATAAGCGCGAACTGGTCACTAAATTAAGCCCGAAGGGATTGGTATTCTTGCAGCGAACCGAAGCAAGTAGACACAATATGGCTGATATTGTCACATCGCATATGTCTCAGGGCGAAATTGCTATATTTACAGAGCTATGTCATCGGGCAGCAGATCTTTTATCCGCGAATACACTCATTCGTGAAGACTAAATCTTATGATGCAAAAATCACGTTTCGCTGTAAAAAACGGTTTGAAACGTGATAATTGGCTTTGAATTAACATTTAGATGAACAGACACATCAAGATATTATTGACGTATTTTTCTTCATTAATTTTTAATGAGATAGGTTCCGTCCCATATACCTTGAATCCCATTTTTTCATATAAATGAATCGCTGAGACATTCTCTTCAACAACAGCTAATGATAGCTTTTTAACGTTACTTTTTTTCAGCAATGTTATTAAGTTATCCATTAGTTTTTCGCCAATTTTCAAACCCCGATAATCCGGTTTGACATAAAAACCCCAGATAATTCCTTTATGTAAGGTTTTATAGTTGCTATTTTGCTGAAATCCAATCGTACCAATTAACTCATTATTTAAATAAGCGCCCAAAATCAAAGAACCCGTTATTCTGGTGATAAACTCCTGCTCACTTTTAGTTGATTCCTCTTGATACGTCGAACCAAAAGATTCGGGATTGATGTACAAAGATTCAAGCCGAAGTTCTCGGTAATCTTTAACGTCACTTTTTCCTAATACTCTGATAAGTGGTAACGATTCCATACCTGACACCTCAAATAGAAAAGGAAGATATGTGATAAACAAAATTTACCAGTCACGCATAAGAAACAGACCAATGCTATTTCATAATCAGTTGTGAAATTTATAAGACAAATAACTAGACGACCAGTCAGTATTGTGATTATGATAAAAGCATTATGAAAAAATCTGCATCAGACACAAGACAACATATTCTGGATGTTGCCAAATCAATTATCGCTCACAAAGGTTACACTGCCGTTGGGTTGGCCGAACTGGTCACCGCTGCCGGTGTCCCCAAAGGTTCATTTTATTACTATTTCAAATCAAAAGAAGAGTTTGGACAGATCTTGTTGAAGGAATATTTCAATGAATATTTGTCCAGGGCCAGAACGCTTTTATCCTCAACCGAAGGCACCGCTCGTGAGCGTTTGCTCAACTATTTTCGTGTCTGTTCTGAAATACAGACAACAGGCCAGCCTGAAGACAAATGCCTGACTGTTAAATTAGGAGCGGAGGTTTGCGACCTTTCTGAAGGAATGAGATCCATTCTTTGTCGAGGTACTGTCGACATTATCGATCAACTGACTCAATGTATTGAGTCAGGGCAGAGTGATAACTCTATCTCAGCGGATGTATCGCCTCGCGTACTAGCTGAATCACTATATCAATTATGGCTGGGGGCATCTCTTGTCGCTAAAGTAGCTAAAGATACTGCTCCATTTGACTCTGCCATAGAGATGACCCAGCGGCTACTATCGTAGCCGCATTTTTTTATCTTTTTTATAGACGACTGGTCAATTATTAAAAGGAAATGTTATGGCTGACAATAGTATTCGTACCGACCTTTTTTCACCGGTTAAGTTAGGAGAGATCGAGCTTGCTAACCGTATTGTTATGGCACCATTAACACGAACGCGTGTTAATGAAGAAGGTGTGCCGAACGAAATGATGGTGACTTATTATACTCAGCGCGCCAGCGCCGGTTTGATCATTTCGGAAGCAACCAATATTTCAGCACAGGGACGGGGATATGCCATGACCCCCGGCATCTGGACTGAAGAACAGATGACTGAGTGGAAAAAAGTCACTGATGCCGTTCACGCAACGGGTGGAAAAATAGTGATGCAATTATGGCATGTCGGCCGCTGTTCTCATGTTGATCTGCAACCTAATGGTGAATCGCCTGTAGCACCTTCAGCAATACAAGCAGGGGGAAACATTTATGTTGTAAAAGATGTCGCAGCAGGGTTGAAGGCTCCTTCTATGCCACGTGCCCTGAATACGGACGAAATCCCCGGCATTATCGAGCAATACAGGCACGCAGCAGAATGCGCCAAACGAGCAGGATTCGACGGTGTAGAAATTCATTCAGCCAACAATTATCTCTTGGAGCAGTTCATACGCGATTCAACCAACCATCGAACCGATCAATACGGTGGCTCAATTGAAAACCGGGTTCGTTTGGTTCTGGAAGTGGTTAAAGCTGTCACCGGAGTATGGGGAGATGGTCGGGTTGGCATCCGGTTATCACCAGTCACTACCGAAGTCGGCGAAACTCCACGTGATAGCAATGTTATGGCGACTTATAGCTACCTGATCCGACAGCTAAACTCATTCAAACTGGCTTACCTGCATTTTGTGGAAGGAACAACAGGAAAAGATCGTCTGATTCCTGAAGGTGTTGATTTGGATGCTCTACGTTCTCTGTTTGAAGGAGCTTATATCGGTAATAATAACTATGACTTCGAAATGGCTATTTCCCGCCGTTCGGAAGGAAAAGTTGATGCAGTTGCATTTGGACGTCCGTTTATTTCTAACCCTGATCTGGTAAACCGCCTGCGTTATAATATTGAACTGACTGGTCTGGATCGTCATACCCACTACGGTTCTGGAGCAGAAGGCTATATTGACTGGCCGACCGCAAATTATTAATTAGTTATCTGGCGGCTGGCTTATAAAGTAAAGCCGCCAGATTTTTGCCCGAAAAAGTACTCAGTAAGTAAACCCTAAATAGAGATAGATACTCAGTACAATACTGGCTGTCACAAGAGCGTAGGGCATTTGTGTACGGATATGTTCGATATGATCACAATCTGTTGCCATTGACGCCACTATCGCATCACCAGAAATGGGTGAAGTCATATCACCGAAAATGGAGCCGGAAATGGCTGCTCCAATCATATATTCCACCGGCATCCCGACCGAAAGGCCAAGTTGCACACCAATCGGGATCATAATCGCAAACGTTCCCCATGATGTGCCGGTTGCCAGTGACATAATAGCGCTGATGATAAAGATAAAACCTACAGAGAATCCGACAGGGAGTACACCATGTGTGATCTGCGCAATATAAGCCCCCGTATTCAGATCAGCCGAAACTGTTCCCATTAAAAATGCCAGAATCATAATAGAACTGATTTTCAGCATACTGGCATAACCAATATAAAGTTCTTCGAAAAAGGTATTAATAGATAAAATTCGGCGGCCTAAGAACCAAAAGAAAGAAATAACCGTACCAAACATCACTCCCCAATAAACGGATGTTGAGCCACTGCCTTTGCTGAAATCACCTTCGCCAGTAATATAGAGAGCGACAGGAACCATCAGCACAGTTGACAGAATAGGGATAAAGAAATTCAGAACACTGTTGCTGTTAGGGTGCTCAATAACTTCATCAGATTCTGTTTCCTTGCGGTTCAGTACTGGCGTCTTGTGTTGATGCAAAGCATTCTGCTCTGCTTTTTTCATGGGGCCCCAGGAAACATTGGTAAAAATATAAAATAATATGCTGGCAAGTGAGAGCCAGGCCATCAAATTATATCCCAGAGAATGTATAACAATATCAAAAGGCTCACCTGAAATTAGCCCATTGGAAATTTGCACTCCGACTATTCCCATCATGACTGCGCCCCAGCCATTAATCATTGCCAGCGAGCAAACAGAAACACCGGCAGTCTGAATCAGATAGGACATTTTTTCAGGGGAAACAGCATACTTTCTGGCAAGGTTTTTGGTCGATGCACCGGCCACTAATTGGTTGATGGAACTTTCGATAAAAATAAGAGCAGAAATAATAATCGCCAGAAATTGTACGTTTTTCTTACTTTTAATAATTTTAGTTCGGTCAGTTAATAGCTGAACCAAAGCCTGTACACCACCCGTGACAGTAACCAGCCGCATAATACCGCCAATCATTATCATAAAAATAACCGTTTTGGTATTTCCCGATGACGTAAAAGTATTAATTACCCCCTCGAGCGTACTTTTTATTCCCAATATAATGTTGTGATCGTGTATTACCGTGAACCCAACCAGAATCCCCAGCATCAATGACAACATCACTTGTCGGGTTAGAATGGCTAATATGATGGTCACGACAGGTGTAACAATCGTCCAGATTCCGTAGTCATGCATTTGTATTCTCTGATGTTTTTTTGTTGGTTAATGGATAAGGTAGGTTAAATATTAATGTAGATAGTGCTCTAATGTGAAGCCTAGCAATACAGAACAAGAATACCAGCTAATCGATATTTTTTTCTGTTAATTCAATATGATTGTGTAATTTTTTCTAATGGCCTATATTAATCCCGCAAAATAATCATAAGTAAAATTTATGTTTTTATCTGACTAATGGGATAGGAGAAAAGAAAAAATGATATCGCAGAAAAGATCGGATTTTAAGAATATAAATAAAACTCTGGGTATGTGTATAGCAGCCTTATTTTTCACGACAATCTCTGCTAAAACTGCAAAAGCAGATATCACAGCCCCAATTGTTTACCTTGATCGCCAAACACCTTCCGTATCACTTAATATCAATGGTAAAGAAATTGATAAAATTGAAATTGATACAGGTGCATCCAGTGCTCTTTATCTGCCCCAATCTGTCTTTGATTCTATTTTTACATCGCGAGACCATAACATTGAAACATCTCGTTCTGTTGATATTTTTGGTAATGAAACATTGGATAATGTAGTAGCAAAAGCAGTTGATATTACTGTGAATGGTAAAAAACTTTCAGGCATTGATGTTGAAGTATTAAAGCCGTGGGGAAACGGTATGTTAGATGATAATGGGCAACTTCGTATTAATGGCTTATTGGGGCTGGGTGTTGTCAAAAACAATACGCTGATTATCGACTATCCTTCAAAGATGCTCACAATTACCGATAATGCTCAAAACCTTCCTGACGGTTATCACTGGAAAAACATTCCATTCACTCGTAAAAATTACGGAATAGAGGTGAGTGTATCGTCCGGTAATAAAAAGTTAAATCATATGGTTATTGATACGGGTGCCAGCCATACTGTACTTTTTACCCGTTCAAAGGAGGGCTGTGTTGATTTTTCATTATTATGCCCAAAACGAACGATTATGACACCTGATGGCATTGAATTATCTGCATTTATTTTTCAGGTCCCTGATGAAAAAATAAATTTTGATGGAGTACTGGGTGATGATTACCTTTCAAATAAGGCTCTTGTTATATCTGATGATCAATTACTGATAGGTTCACCAAAATAATAAAAATTTACCTCTATTTTCTTATTGATTTCAAATTATCGTGTAATTTGAAATCAATTTATTACACCTTTAAAATTAAATAGTAATATAATGACATTATCAAATAGTATCAGCCGCATGATTATTTATAGCACTGTGCGTTGATATAAATCATGATTTAATTAAATGCTTCCATAAGTTAATAATGAAATAGTGATAACTAATTAATCACAACAAGGAGTATTTATGATAAAAACCATAAAAATGGTAACGTTATTTATCTCAATAATAATCATTTCAAATTCCTTCGCCAATAGTGAAACCAGAGCCAGAAATTTTGGCATTCCTTTTTCTGGCACAACCGGAAAATATAATGCAATTACCGATGTTAATGGTGTAACTGTTGGGTATTCAACCATGATCAAAGGTAATGGAAAACTGGAAGTGGGGAAAGGGCCGATAAGAACCGGCGTAACCGCAATATTACCCAGAGGGAAAAAATTCAGCCCAGTATTCTCCGGCATATTCTCTTTAAACGGGAATGGGGAAATGACAGGCAGCCAATGGATTCAGGAAAGCGGCTTTCTGGAAACACCAATATTAATCACTAATACGCACAGTGTCGGTGTTGTCAGAGATTCAGCCATCAGCTGGCTGGTTGATAACCATCTGGTATCACCGCTTAAGGATGATTTATTTTGGTTACTCCCCGTAGTTACAGAAACATGGGATGGGATATTAAATGATATAAATGGTATGCATGTAAAAAAAGAACATGTCTATCACGCATTGGATAGCGCTAAATCAGGAATGATAAAAGAAGGTAATGTCGGTGGTGGAACAGGCATGAACCTGTTTGATTTCAAGGGAGGCACAGGGACTTCATCGAGAGTTTTAGATAAAAAAGACGGCGGATATACTGTCGGGGTACTGGTTCAGGGAAATTTCGGATTCAGAGATGATCTCATTATTGCCGGGATTCAGGTTGGTCAAGAGATAAAGGATCTCATGCCGATATATCATGGAGATAAGAAAAAAATAAAGGATGCGGGTTCTATCATCGCTGTCGTTGCTACAGATGCCCCATTAGCACCTCATCAGTTAGAAAAAATCGCCAAAAGAGTCTCTCTCGGGCTTGCCAGAGTAGGTGGAGTGGCCAGAAATACCAGCGGGGAAATATTTATTGCATTCTCCACCGCGAATAACGATGCATTTTCCAGAGAAGATATAAAAACAATTAAAATATTACCCAATGACAAACTTGATCCTTTATATGAGGCAACGGTTAGTGCCACAGAAGAAGCCATTATTAATGCCATGTTTGCAGCTGAAACCATGGTTGGTAGAAATGGAAATACATCTTATTCCATCCCTAAAGACAGAGTTATAAAAATATTAAAACGCCATAACTTACTTAGTCGAAACTGAATCATTAATATTTAATTTCTGTGTTTTTATTTAAAAACTGCGAATATAAAGGAATAATAATAATGAAACCATACTTAGAATTACTCTGTTCTCCGGCTATTTGGGCGGAAGGCCCAGTTTGGCTACCAACAGAAGATGCAGTTATTTTCAGTGACGTAAAAGGGAATAAAATGTTTCGCTGGTCAGAAAATGATGGTGTTCATTTATGGCGAAAATATTCACATTTTGCCAACGGTAATACACTGGATAGAGAAGGGAGGATCATCAGCTGCGAACATGGCAGAAGAGGTATTTCCCGCACAGAAAAAGACGGAAGTGTTAACCTATTGGTTGAAAAAATTGACGGTAAAAGATTCAATTCACCCAATGATGTTATTGTACGTTCTGACGGGACAATTTGGTTTACTGATCCGCCCTACGGAATTATTAACGATAATGAAGGATATAAATCAGAAAGCCAGATTATCGGGTGCTACGTATATTGTTATGATCCTGCTGATAACAGTATTTCTATCGCAACCAGTGATACTCAACGACCAAACGGTTTAGCATTTTCTCCTGATGAAAAATATCTGTACATTGCCGATATGTCTATCGTCGATTTTCCCAGACATGGCAGACATGAACTACGTATCTATCCGGTACGGGATAAAGTATTGGGGATAGGTAAACATTTCGCGACTATCTCTCCAGGTTTTCCGGATGGTTTTTGTATTGATAAATCAGGTAATATTTATTGTAGTTGTGAAAACGGCGTTATCATTTTCGATAAATTTGGTACGAAAATAGATAAGATTGAAGTGCCAGAACGTGTATCAAACTGCACTTTGGGTGGCATTAAAGGTGACCAGTTATATATTACAGCGACTACGTCACTATATCGGATATCTGTAACTCAATTCATTAAAGGATGATGGAAGGGAAGAGTTAAGTTACTCCGAAATAGCAATTGGTAATTTATTTTGAGGGAAAAATGACAACATATAATGTAAATCCCGCGACAAGAACCGGTAACTTATCTCTTCCTGATGCTCGTACGCTTCACTGGTACGAGTGGGGGCCAATCACAGGTAAACCGCTTATTTTCTGCACCGGTGCTGGAATGAGTGGCTCACTGGGTTTCGGGGAACAAGAGCTGGAAAGATTGAATATCAGATTAATCGTGCCGGATCGCCCTGGGCTTGGGAATTCATCTCTACATTCCCATAAGACTTTAGTGAATTTTGCCCAGGATGTTGCTGAGATACTGAAGCTCTGCGGGTTACAAAAATGCATGGTTTTGGGTTTTTCTCAGGGAGCGGTATTCGCACTGACACTGGCAAAAATCTGTAAAGCGACAGGGCTGGCAATTGTAGCTGGGCAGGATCAGTTCAATTATCCCGCTACGCAGCAACTGTTAAATCAGGATGTTGTTAATATGGTGAAGCAAAGAAATGCCGAACCGGAAATGTTAAAACAGTGGGTTTCTCAGAATATCACTGCCGACTGGCTAATGAATTTTATTATGGCTCACAGTTCAGAAGTGGATTTGTCTTTGTACTCCCAGCCCGATTTTCTACAGGCTTATCGTCAGTGTTTAAATGAAGGTTTCTCCCAAGGGGCAGAAGGGTATGCTCAGGATCTACTGCTTACATTTGGGCAATGGCCTTTTGATCCTGAAGATATCACCTGCCCGGTACATTTATGGTATGGGAAGCAGGATGCCAGCACCGTTCACTCACCAGACTTTGGTGAAATTTTATCAAAACGGTTCCCACATGCAGAACACACTGTTTTCGATAATGAAGGAGGCTCTTTACTCTGGCGGCAATCAAAAGACATTCTTGAAAAACTGGTCTTAACATATGTATAAAATTGAGACAAGCAGCGCTTTTCGCGCTGCCTATGGCATTCATAACTACGAAGAAGAGCGGTTATTTTGCAACTGATACCAGTTTTGAATATCGTTAATAATCATGGCAGCATGATAGTTTCCATCTTTATCAATGAAATAATGGTCCAAACCATCATAGGCCTTGAAAGAAACCTTTGGATTATTAATATCAGCCATCATTTTTCTCGCCCCAGCTGCATCCACATTATTATCACCCATAGTCTGGATAACCAATAACGGTACTTTACTGGACTGGATCAAATTCTGATTATCAATTGACAATGACTCATACCACCAATTTGCCCCATGACCACTAACATTCATGCCTACTGGCATGTTCTGTTTTTTTACTTCTTTTGCAAATGTTTTAAAACTATCAACTTCTTTATCAAACATTTCTGCCGAAGTTTGATGCCTGATGCTACGAATAACATCATCAATAAAAAAACGTCCACCGCCATTCATGGCAATCGCCGCAGTAATAAAATCTGTATTTTTCTCTGAAACTATTAGATTGGTAACAATAGCACCCTCACTTCCACCCAGCAGAATAATATGACGATACTTGCTTTTTAATTTGTTTAATACAGCAAGATAATCTTTAACTCGTTTTAAGGGGGAGTCGTTCTGAATATAGGCTGGTGGACATTCTGAATCACTAACTTCAGCACCGTCTTTTCCAAAACTGCTATCAAGCCCTGTTTTTTCTAAAAGAAGAATATCGTTGGCAGGAAAAGCCGCACCAAAATTTTCTATCATTTTCTTATTATTGATAACACTACCACAATCAGAACCTTGAATCAGGACAAGAAGATCTTCAGAGTTTATACTATTTTTCTGTATCAAATAGTAAGTAATCTCTTTACCGTCATTTCCTTGTAAACTATAGCTTCTCTCTTCAGCCACGGACTGCATAGATATTGAGGTTAAAACAAGTACGATACAAATAAATATTTTTTTCATAATGTTCCGACCATTCTAATTAAGATAGGGTTGTATGAGGCAGGCCCAATATACGAATTAACAGATAAGGTAGCAATCTTATGGCAGCATTTCAGAGTCACGAAGTTCGTTCGGTATTTGAACATTATCCTCAAGAATATCAGCTGCCATTACTGAAGATAAGAGAGTTAATATTTGATGTCGCGTCAAAAACAGAAGGGATTGGCGTGATTACTGAAACTTTGAAATGGGGTCAGCCCAGTTACCTTACTCTTGAGACAAAGGCTGGAACTACAATCCGGCTGGACCGTTTCGGAGATACCCATGTGGCTATCTTTTTTCACTGCCAGACAACATTAATTGATACATTCAGAACACTCTTTCCTGAGTTAATTTATTCAAAAAACCGGGCAATAATTTTAGACCCTTACGCCGATTTACCAGTAAATGAGTTAAGCATATGTATTGAGATGTCACTCACTTATAAACTGAGGAAAAAGAGATAAAAATCAGGAGATACCCGTTGAATAATCAACTCACGGATATAGATTTGTGCGAAGCGCTATCAACTATCTTCGTAGAAAACGAAGTTGATTATGAAGAAATTGCTTCTGTCGTAAAATATTTTTCTGTTGAACATGTAGAAACTGTCTTTTTCGAATGGGTCGCGCCTGTATGTTACACCAATGGCTTTACTCCCGTGCCTTATATATGGACCTTTTTTGAACGCAAACAGCTTTGGGAAGACATTCAGTCTTTTCATAAAGAACGGGCTATGGCGGGGATAGTGAGTAAAATAAAAACAAATATAAAATTATTTTTATTACGTAAATATTTTGAAGATGATTGGAGAAAATTACAAAAATCACTGGCGGTTTTAAATCGTTAACTTATAAAATAAATGGGTAAATTAATATCTTTTGTTAGACTATAGCTCTTACTATAGTTAAAAGAAGATTTTTATGATTTATTTTACTTCCGATACCCATTTTTGCCACTCCAGCATCATAAACCTATGCGGTCGACCATTTGAAACTGCAAACCATATGAATAACTCCCTGATACACAACTGGAACGCGTGTGTTACTGACCGGGATGAAATTTATATTTTAGGTGATTTTCTTTATCGTGGCACCGGAGCAGATGCTAATAAAATACTCCGTCGACTTAATGGTAAAAAATATCTGATCCGCGGTAATCACGATAAATTTTTGAACGATCCAGACTTTGATATTTCGATGTTTGAATGGGTAAAAGACTACTACGAAATGGATTATCAAAAACAAAAAATTGTGATGTTTCACTACCCAATTCTCGAATGGCAGGGCTATTTTCGTAATGCGATTCATCTTTATGGTCACGTTCATAATGCAGGTAAAGATCCTGACCAATACAAACGATTAAGCATACTCGGACCCAGAGCTATTAACGTTGGTGTTGATGTTAATAATTTTTTTCCTATCAGTATTAACCAAGTACTGAAAAAAGCTCAAGAATAAGTATTCTATACTTTCAAGTTGTCTCTTTGCTGGCTGCGCTCGTTCACCCCAGTGTAAACATACGATTATCTATGTCCCTAGGGGTTAACGAATATCATAGCCGATTAAGGCACAAGCTATTATTTTTAATAAAATCAATAAAACAGCGTAACCGGGGTGAAAGCGTCTGGTTACGATAATAAACTGCATTAATCGGCTGTCTTTGCTCAAAAGTGACATGAGAAAGAACTTGTTTAAATTCACCGGACTCTCTCATCTCATGTGTCATAAAATCAGACATACATACGATACCAACTCCTTTTCGGGCCAGATTACATAGTACTTCACCACTACTTGCAGAAATAGTCGGGGTAATTTTGATCCCCTTTTTATCACCATGAAAGAGTGGCCATTCGTTGAGATTTTCTGGTGCAGTAAACCCGAGCAGACAGTGCTGTTGTAATTCGTCAACAGTTTTCGGTTCGCCAAAACGTTCCAAATAAAGAGGGCTTGCCAGAACTCGCAGCTTACTGTGACCTAACAATGTCGCGTGCAGAGAAGAATCACTCAGCGTTCCAATGCGAAAGGCAATATCAGTCTGTTTTTCCAGTAGATCCGTCACACCTTCGTAATTCGTCAGTTCCAGCGCTATCTGTGGGTATATTTCGTGAAATGGAGCAACCAGTGGTGTAATGACATGTAGTAGAAAAGGAGTTGCGGCATCTACTCGTAACGTTCCGGAAGGAATATCTTTGTGACTCAGCAAGACTTCTTCCGCTTCTTGCGCAAGTTTCACCACTTCCCGTGCTTTTTGTAGAAATGCAGCGCCTTCCTCGCTTAATTTTATACGCCGGGTAGTACGGTATAACAAAGTACTGTCCACTTTTTCTTCAAGCCGCAACAACGCTCGGCTGGTGGCAGAAATAGTGGACCCCAGCCATTCAGCCGCTGCGGTTATTGAGCCGCTGTCCACTACAGCAATAAACACCCGCATCTCTTCCAGAGTAATTTTCATTTTCGCCTTTCAGTCAAAAGTTTTTCTCATATTAATCAGTGTTTCTGCAAATATCAAACTGACATAATCACCCTCACTTACAGTGATGTCGTGTCAGCAATAACGCTGAGATTAAAGATATGAGGAAATTATGCGAACGAGCACCGCTCTGTTATCACTTTCTGTTGGGGCATTTGCTATCGGGGCTACCGAGTTTTCACCAATGGGTATGTTGCCGGAGATAGCTTCAGATCTGGCAATTTCTATCCCCACCGCCGGTATTCTGGTGATGGTCTATGCAATTGGTGTGATGTTGGGTGCGCCGGTAATGACCTTGTTACTGATTAAACGTTCCCCGAAAGCCGCTCTGATTTTTTTAATGAGCATTTTTACCGTAGGAAATATTTTGTCGGCGTTATCACCTGATTTCTCCCTATTACTTATTGCCCGTTTTGTCACCAGCCTAAATCATGGCGCATTTTTTGGCATAGGCGCCTTGGTAGCGACCCGAGTAGTCGAGAAGGGGAAGGAGGCCAGCGCAATTGCCAGCATGTTTATGGGATTGACTATCGCTAATCTCGGCGGTGTTCCGGCGATTACGCGTTTATCGCAGGTATTGGGCTGGCGAGAGGCTTTTTTCCTGATCAGTGTATTGGGATTCATTACCATGATTTCTCTGTTATTGGCGCTCCCACGAGGAATGCAGGGACAGCCGCTCAATTTACGCCGTGAACTACAGGTTTTATTGAAGCCTTCCGTATTGACGACGCTATTTTGTACGGTGCTTGGGGCCAGCGCTATGTTCACTTTCTATACTTATATTGTGCCAATGTTAATGACTCTCTCTCATGTCGCAGAAACACAGGTCAGTATAATGCTGGTGCTGGTTGGTGTGGGTTTTACCGTCGGGAATTATATCGGTGGTATTCTGGCTAATCGTTCCGTATCCAAAACGCTTTATGGATTATTTGCATCACTGTTCCTGATTATGATGTTATTTCCACAAATCGCGAAAGACACGATTACTGGCGGTATTATATTAGTGCTTTGGGGAGCGGCCAGCTTTGGTGTTGTCCCGCCATTACAGCTAAAAGTAATGCAGGTTGCATCTGAAGCCCAGTCATTAGCTTCTTCTGTCAATATTGGTGCATTTAATCTGGGTAATGCCATCGGTGCTGCATTGGGCGCAACTGTTTTATCACTGGGGCTAGGTTATGAAATGGTCAGTTATTCGGGTGGTTTTGTTGCGCTCGTTGGTCTGTTATTACTGCTGATAACAGACCAAAAAACACAATCACTGACATTATCGATTAACAAAAGAAAAGGGTAGTTTACTGTCTGCATACCCGCCTGAATCAGGCGGGTAGTACCATAGAAAAAGTACCATGGAAAAACTACGGAGCAACATGATATCTTCCGGCTATTCCTAACCTATTCAAGGCATTCATCATAATAGCCAACCACTCAATTGCCGCAACCTGTTTATCGCTCCATATCGATGCTGCTTTTTGATAAACATCATCGGGAATATGATCATTTTGTATTTCTGTTATCGCCTCCACTAATAACAGGGCAGCCCGTTCCTTTTCTGTAAAATATTCTGTTTCCTTCCAGGCTGGCAGCACGGCAACTTTATCGATAGATTCGTTCTGTTGTAAGGCATCCCGGGTATGCAACCTGACACAATATGCACACCCATTAATCTGGGATATACGTAATTTTAGCAGATGGCAAAACCCTTCTCTGATACCGACAGACACAGCTGATTTATCGATTTCAGCATTCACTATTTTCAGTTGTTGATAAATATTTGGGAAACTTTGTACTAAAGAAACTCGTGTCATCATGTTTTCCTTTTAAACTGCAATTAGATGGAAATAATCCTAAGATATATAGGTTTCACTTTTTGACACTTTTAAACATTTCTACTGAAAAAATTGTTAGTACTTTATTTATCAACACGGTTGTTTGTTTACTTAATCTAATTCAACCATACCACTGATACAGTCAACTACATCACCCGAAACCCAGATGCCATCATCATCTGAAGTAATATAAATCCAGCCATCTCGTTCAATACATCGTCCTTGTCTGGCGGTATAATTTGCTGGCAATTTCCCATGTGGTATCAACCACTGAGCAAAAGCTGCATTCAGACTGCCAGTCACCGGATCCTCTTCAGAAATTGAACCACATAAGCCTCTAACTTCCAGACTTACCTGATTTCCCTCAGGATAAATTGCACACAAACCAATCTCATAGTTTTTCAGTGGTGCATAATCAGGTTGTATTTCCAAAAGTTTATCGACAGACTTCAGTAAAATACCAAGCCAGCCGGGACCATTATCTATCCACTGACACAATTCAACATCATCAGCAGTAATACCAAGCCCTTTCAGAATAGTAGCAATTATGTCATCAGCTACATTGCCTGTTCTTGCCAGCGGAGGGGCCATAAATGCCAACCGTCCGTTGAGCTGTTTGATAGTAATTAAACCTGCTTCACATTCCTGAATAATCGTTGCTTTATCTTTCTGATTATTGGCTTTCTGCCATACATAACAAGAACCTAGTGTTGGGTGCCCAGCAAAAGGCAGTTCGCCCGCAGGAGTAAAAATTCTGACCCTGTAATCTGCACCAGGATGAAGTGGTTTAAGTAAGAAAGTGGTTTCACTCAGATTGGTCCATTTAGCAAACTGAGCCATTTGCTGCTCAGTCAGGCTATCTGCACCAACAACTACAGCCAGTGGATTACCCTGTAATTTTTTATCAGAAAAAACATTAACCTGTTCAAATAAGAATTTCATTATTCACTCTATTTTATAATTTAAACCATCAACAAATAAGTCTCTATTTTTTAGAGCACGGTATAATTTCAATAAAAACACACGTTAAGTTGCGTATTTTTATGATATTCAAAAATAAGATAAAAAAGACTTGATCTCAAGTTAACCTGAGGTTTTAGAGTATGACACACTAATAAATGGAGATAAATAAGGAGAATGATAATGCCATTGGATATAATTACTGCCTATCGTAAATCAAATGCATTATTTTCCTTTGTTGACAGTAAAGCACCATTATATTTAAGTACTGAGAAGGGTAAAACAGTGGAACAACTTGCTAGGCTATGCAATGTCTATCAGGATAGGTTTCACAGCCTATTGAATTATATGAAAAAACTTAATATCTTAACAAAAAAAGAGAATAAGTTTTATCTTACTGAACAATGGGCATCACTCAATGATCAGAATAGCTTTGAAACACTATATATCAAGTTCGAATTAGATCCCGTATTCTGGAATACTTGGTCACAATACAGTTCGTCTTTAAAAAAACCGAATAAAAAATCCGCTTTCGAACTTACCCATCACGAGTCATTTTTTGACTATCTTAATCATGAAAAGAATAAAGATATTAAATTAACTTTTGATAACTTAATGGGAGAAATGACGAATAAAACCAATAATCATATTATTGATTACATTCCTCTAGATAGTATTAAAACATTGATTGATATCGGAGGGGGAGTGGGTAATTTCGTAAAAAACATAAAAACTCACCATCCACATATTCAGTGTCATGTCATGGATCAATATAATTTCACCAGAAAAGAATTAGAAGAAATTACTTTTATTAATGGCAATTTCTTTTCTGAGATTCCATCCGGCTATGATGCTTATAGCATAAAAAATGTATTGGATGATTGGCCAGATGATCAGGCTATCGATATTTTAAAGAATTGCCATACAGCAATGCGAGATGATTCAGTTTTATATCTTATCGATATAATTAAAGAACCACATGAATCAACCTCATTTGATTTATACATAGATACCCTTTTGTTAGGGAGAAGACGGTATCAGTCCGACTTTGAATTTATGGTAAAACAAGCTGGGTTATCTATTAAAAATATCTATAATTTAAATTATTCCACAGAGAATGGAAATTACTATCTTTTTGAAATTAAAAAATAAATTTACTTTTAATACTGCGCTCCAGCCAGGGAGACAGCTCTGATTAAGTTTTTTTCATCCCGGAGGGGTAGTAATAAAGATAGTATTACTATGACCTCCGGCGATTAACGATTGGTATTTTTTCGCTTAAATGATAATGTGACTGCCATTCAAAACATACAAAGGATTCATTAGGTGTCATCAATCCAGACAGAGATAATTCCCTTCTAATTAATTTTATTATTAACATACTTGATTAGAAGGGAAAAAAATGAATTACACAAAAATAGATCTTAACACGTGGAATCGTGGAGAGCACTTTGCGTATTATCGCCATAGTGTTAAGTGTAGCTTTAGTCTGACGACGAAAATTGACATTACGGCTCTGTGTTTATCCTTAGCAAAAACACATTATAAATTTTACCCCACTATGATTTATCTGCTCACCAAAGTCGTCAATCAATATCCTGAATTCAGGTTGGCGATGAAAGATGAGGAGTTAATTATTTGGGACAGTGTTGATCCAATTTATACTTTTTTTCATAAAAAAACTGAAACATTTTCTATATTGTGTACGACATTTTCACCTGATTTGCCACAGTTTATGATGAATTATTGTGCTGATATTGAACGATATGGTGATAATACACGTCTTTATCCACAAACAGAGAAACCGAAAAATCACATTAATATTTCCTCAATCCCGTGGATAGGTTTTGATGGTTTCAACCTGAATATTCTAGATATCACTGATTATCTTGCCCCTATTTTTACAATGGGGAAATATCAGCAAGAGGGTGGGAAAGTATTGTTACCATTATCGGTGCAAGTACATCACGCAGCCTGTGACGGCTATCATGTCGCTTTATTTATTAAAAAATTACAGGCATTGTGTAATGATGCATTGATGTAAAGAAAAAATATCAGGCCACTATTCAGTGGCCTACTTACAAAATGGGGCTAATACTAATTGATTTTATCTTAATGGTTATTGACTTTTTATCAAAATTAAATCAATTTGCTATTGCCATTACCCCAGTTACTGAGAATTCGCGTTTAAGCTGAATACTTAAAAAAACAGCATTAAATTAATATCACCCTACTTTTAACTTCTCTGAATTATGAACCCATATTGGAGCAGCATATGCTGATTACCTTAACTGACGTAACTAAGAATAATTATGAAGCAGTTTGCGATTTATCAGTAACTGACGAACAACTTTCTTATGTCGCGGAAAATGTATATTCCATCGCTCAATCAAAATTTTATCCTTCATATCAAACACGTGCTATTTGTCTGAATGGGGAACCCGTTGGTTTTTTTATGTGGGTACCCGATGCCGACAAAAGGATAACAATTTGGCGGTTTATGATAGATCAAAACCATCAAAAGAAAAATATTGGACGCAAAGCACTAGCGTTAGCAATTGATGAAATCGGGCGTACAGATCAGTTAGAGGAAATAGCAATTTCTTATAATCCTAAGAATCTCATTGCAAAGAATCTTTATGCCAGCGTTGGTTTCGTCGAAGTTGGTATGGATGAGGAAGTTGGAGAAATGCTAGCGGTTATCAGGATTTAAGTGCGAATATTTAGATCTCAACTAAGATTGGTTTATACACACATAAAGGTTTGTTATGAAAAAATTAATTATCACTCTTATTTATTTAATACTAACTATTTCTGTACCATCAGTATATGCAAATACAACTCACGGCAATGCCAATGGCGGCAATGGACTGAATGGGGGAGACAGAGACGGTACAGCAGGATTGCCGGGATGTGATGGTGGAACAAACCCATCGGCAGATGGAAAATTTTATCTTCCCGGAACACATCAAGAATGTAACCCCAGTGAGGAGGATGCCAAAAAGGTTAAAAAGCCCGCTAAAGCATAATGGCATATAACTGATCGAAAATTTTATTTATCCCATTCGGAGAAAGAAATGAAAATCATTCGCCATATACTGAATAGTCGGTTGGTAGGATATGTTATAGGAGGAATAGGCGCCATTCTTTTTGGAGTCAGTCACATTCTAACGTTAGAAGAAGCAGAAAAATTCAGTAATTCACCACAGAAAAAATAACAATTAAATTTCAAATAGATACTTAATTATTCAGATGGGAGACCTAGTCTCCCTATTTACAGCACCTCGGAAACAAAAATATCGAACCTATGATCACACGATCGGATTATGGTAATTTTTAATAAATTAATGAGGTCACTATTATAATGTAGTGTTAATGGTTATGGCATTTTTTGGGTTTGAGTATGTATGCGATAAATTCATTAAGATCCTTGAGTTTTTTGAAAAAAATAATTGATATAGCGATATATAACTATCTTCATCCGAGGGAGCAGAGATCCTCGGTACCTAAATTATCCCCCTAATTTTTATTTTTTATCTGGACTAATTCTGCTTCTGCGTTATATAAGTTGCCCTTCCTGATACCTTTTAAGGATTTTCAATGAAGAAAACATTGTTATTGCAACAAATGCAGCTCTTCTTGCAGGGAAGGCAGAAAGTGACCTTAAAAGAACTGATGCAAGAGTTTCAGTTATCCCGTAGTAGTGCTTTACGTTACATTTCAGCTTTAGAAGAATTGGGCGTTCCTTTATATTCTGAGCGGGGGAGAAATGGTGGATACGTTGTTGCTCCAACATACCGATTAGCACCAATCAGATTTAGCGCGGATGAAATTCATGCAATGTTATTTGCGATTTCAGGTATGCATGTTCTGCAATCCACCCCGTTTAATCTGCAATTTCGTAGTATTTCTGAAAAATTAAAGCAAGTATTGCCTCAGGATGAAAAAGTAAAAGATGAAAAGTTACGCAAATGTCTGGGGGTGCGAACTGTCAGACAGCTCAATCCAATTAAACATCTTGATATGTTACTCAATCATATTTTTCAACAGGAAAATCTGGAAGTAATATACTGCGATAAAAAGGTTTTTCTTTACCCCATTGCGATGTGGTTTGAGTCAGGAAAGTGGTTTTTAGCTGTATTTGATTATGAAGCACAAGATTTACGTGTGTTACGCTGCCATTCAATCCAGTCATTTCACCCTGCAGCAGGGGAATTCGTTGCTCCCGAAAATATTCGTTTAACAGATTTCAATCTATCTAATTTTGAAAAATTAAGGCAGAAGCAACAACAACATTATTTTGAAATAACGATAAAAAGATCCGGTATTGACCATTATCATAGCAAATCATTTTCACATATCTCCCTGAAATTAACCGATGATGGAGCACTAATTTCTGGTTATTATCATCAGGAAGAATTGGGTTATCTGCTTGACTATATAAATGGTTTTTCTCGACATCTGATTGATATAAAACCAAAAACATTAAAAATAATGTATATTGATGAAATTCAGGTGCGTTTAAATCAGTTGGAATAAGATGCGATTATATGCGTCACATAAAATAGGTAAATTAAGAAAACCTAAAAGCCTCTTATTAGAGGCTTTTAGGGAAATATTATATTTCTTTGCCTTCATAGTAACCTACATAGCCTTTACCACAATGTGATGCTACCGGCTTTATGCCTTGCAAATGATACTGAATTTTTCCATCTGTGAATACGCTTTCAAAAATGTGATTCTTACGCACTTCATACACAACATATACTGTTCCATTTGTACCAGTATAAGTTCTGCCTGAGCTATAACAGTCGTTATAGGTAAAATCTTTATTTGCTGCTGATGCAGTTGCAATTCCGCCAGTTAATGCAAGACCAGCTACCAATGCTCCGCCTACTAATAATTTTTTAAACATAATAAAACCTCTAATTCAACATTATAATAACTTTTTATTTAAATTTATCACTTACCAAATATTCTTTGATAAGATGCGATAAATATAAATCATCATAAGAGGAGTTTACTATTTCAAAAATTGGAAACAGTGTATGTTTTTATATTAAATTTGAAATTGGAGTGATTAAAAAATAGCAAATAAGATTGGGAAATAAAATAACCAAATATAATTATCCATAACAAAATCAAAAAACCCCGTTATATTAACGAGGTTTATTAGCATTCTGAAGTGCTGTAACGATAGGGCTTACCTATGATTTTACACCTTCATATTTACCAACATAAACGTTCATTCCACAAACGTATAATTTTTTAAATCCTTTCAAATGCCATTTGAATCCATCTTCATTGCGCACATCAAGGAAAACAATTCCATCTTTTACTAGGTATTTAGTATATACGCCATTTTTATACTCTATAGGAGATGAGTGGCAATTATTCCAAGGGATATCTGTGCTGTTTGCTGATGCAGTTGCAATTCCGCCAGTTAATGAGATAACTGCAGCCAATGCTCCACCCACGAAGAATTTCTTCAACATAAAACCTTCCTTTAATTTTTTTCAGTTTATTACTTATCAAATCACATTTTATAATACTCGGTAAATGTAAATGACTAACAGAGGATTTTACCATTTCAAAATTTATAAACGGTGTATGTTTTTATTTTATATTCGAAGTTTGGAATTTTTATGAAGGTTCATTTAAATGAATCAGAAATGGAAATAAAAAAAATTTTTTACAACCCCCTTCGAGAAAGGGGGTTTTTGGATAGGGTTTTAATTTCTTACACTATTACCAATATACACAGCAGCCCAAGCTGTATTTCCTGCTTTATCTACACAGCTAAACTGAGGCCCCTGATAAAACCATTGTATATCTCCATACAGCGTATTTTGCTGTATAAATCCTTGAGGGAAATTTCGGTTCGGTTTAACAACTACTCGGGCGTAGTTCGGCTTTGTAGAAATATATACAGATTCACTTGGACACAGGTTTTCAGCTGCTGCAGTTGCAATTCCACCGAAAGATGCTGCTGTTAATGCTCCAACTATTAATAATTTCTTGAACATCAAAACATTCCTTTAATGGTTTTTCAGTTTATGATCTAAGTTTATAATTCATCAAATTACATTTGATAATGAGTGCTAAATGTAAATGATGAGCAGATGATTTTACCATTGCAAAATTTAGATACAGTGTGTGTTTTTTTAAAGCTTAACCCATCTCAAGAAATTCCAATTAATTAACTGGACAAAAAATGCAATTTAATTAGCTCTTCTTTCATATAATCCCGCATATTTAGTTTCTCCATTGCATGTTAATACTGTATATCCTTTGTAATACCATAATTTACCCCAATAATTTGTTTGATTATCAAATTGGAGTTGGTTTTTCACTAAATAAAAATAGGCTATAGCTCTATTATCATAATTCCTTATATAGATTTTTTCCCCGGATGATGTTCTACACTCCGGACCGTCAGGTATGCCTGCTAATGCAGAACCAACCCCAAAAACTAATGTTGCAGCTAACGCTCCAATTTTTAAAAATCTCTTCAACATAAATATTCTCCCATAAGAATTTTAAATTTAAATATATTATTCGTAAGGTATATCAAATAATGCCAGCTAATTCTAAGTCACCATCAGATGGTGTAGCAACTTTAAAATTTATACATTACCTATGCCTTTCTTTCTGGATTAGAAATTCAACTTCAAATATCATAATTTATGGCATGTGATAATAACGCTATTATTAACGGTAAGTAATTAAATTAGTTGTGGCCTCAATAAGAAGGCTTGAGTGATATTTACTCAGCGTATTTTATGTTGTTATTTAACCTTTACTTCCTTAACATATTCAGAGCTAGCTTTCTGAGTAATATTAATTTAGATATTAAGATGTGAGGAATATTATAAAAACAATGGGTGCTGTAATAAATTTTATTCATTCTCCAGAACCGATATCACCTGTTATTAATATGCAAAAACTAACTCGTGTTTATCAACATGAAGAAGAGGGGCAGGTTTCTATTCTGAAAAATATTACCGCACAGATTTATGCAGGTCAGAGTTGCGCTATTGTAGGTTCATCGGGTTCTGGTAAAAGCACTTTGCTCAATATTCTGGGTTTGCTGGATAAACCCACTTCTGGAGAATATTTTCTTTGTGGCGTTGATATGTCATCAGCAGAAGCTGATGTGCGGGCCAGAATGCGCAATAAAGAAATCGGCTTTGTATTTCAGAGTTTTCATTTATTAGCAGGAATGACAGCGACAGAAAATGTCGCGTTACCGCTGCTTTATCGGGGGATTTCAGCTTCGCAGGCTCATAAAATTGCCAGAGAAAAATTGGGTTTGGTTGGGCTTTCACACAGAGAAAGTCATTACCCGGCAGACTTATCTGGCGGTCAACGACAGCGTGTCGCACTTGCCAGAGCATTAGTCGGAGAGCCTTCATTGCTGCTGGCTGATGAACCTACCGGTAATTTGGATCCGCAAACAGCAGAAGAAATTTTATCGTTACTTTCCACTCTTCACACAGACAATGCGATGACTCTGGTTGTAATAACCCATGATGCGATGGTAGCGAACCGTATGCAGCGCGAATTACGTATGAGCGATGGTCAGTTGCATGAGATCAGAGGAATGACAATGCATGCATGATAAAAGCCAGTCTAATAATTATGGCATGTCAGTATTTATGATGTGGCGGGAAGCCTGGCGTAATTTAATGGCTACGGGTAAAAGTTCTTTGCTTGCTTTATCCGGGATTGCGATTGGTTGTGCATCTGTCGTGGCCTTTCTGAATACGGGGCATAATGCGACCATTGCAGCGCTGAAGATGTTCAGCGGGCTGGATATTAATGTGATCACAACTAATTTCTATTCTTACAATCATGGCATTGATAGTGAAGACATTAAAATAGACGCGCTGAAAACGGCTATTCCGAGTTTATCTTCCGCAGCACCCTGGATCTATTATTCTTCTCCTGTGCGTTATAACGGTAAAACAGAACACTTTACCCTGATAGGCTCCACGGCCGCACTTGAGGAAGTTATGTTATTACAATTGCGGCATGGGCGATTTATCTCCGATTATGATCGTCACTCTCCTTATCTGGTGATGGGCAATGATGTCGCCGTTTCTCTCGTGGGAGAAGATACATCCCAAATACTTGGCAAGCAGATTCAGCTTGGTAATTATCTGTATACCGTGATTGGTATTTTTGAAACAAAAGGGCAAAACCCTATTTTTCCTTTTTCTCTGGATTCCGTTGTCGTGGTTCCTCTCGAAGCCATGCGTAAAATATCACAACATGCTCAGCTGAATGGCCTGATTTCCCGTTCAGCCACAATCGCCACAATAGAAGCAGATGCACAAAGTTTGTCTGCGTTTTTTAAGAATAAGTTTCCCGAGGTTGAAATTGACGTTCGCGTTGCTCAGCAGTTGTTACAAGGGCAGACGGAGCAGGGTAAAACCTTTACTTTTATGTTGATCGGGCTGGCAGGTATCTCACTTCTGACTGGCGGAATTGCGATTTCTAATGTGATGTTGATGAATGTTTCTGCCAGGCGAAAAGAAATAGGGTTGCGTATGGCTTTAGGGGCAAGAGCACAGGATATCCGACGCCTGTTTTTGTATGAAGCAGCTGTATTGACTTTTACCGGCGCAATACTTGGTACTTTAGTGGGGATTATCGTTGCCTTCCTTTTTGTCCTTTACTCCGGTTGGTCATTTTCTCTGGCTCCGCTATCCGTCCCTTTAGGAATAGGAAGTGCCGTTATAGCGGGGCTTATCTCCGGCTTTTATCCTGCTCATAAAGCCTCACAAATGGAACCTGTACAGGCATTACGCGATGATTAAAAAGTATTTCATTTATGGTGTTCTGACTCTATTTCTCTGTTTTTCCCAGGCAGGAGTTTCTGAATCTGATTACAGTCTGGATCGTGAAAATACCGGAGAAGTCATCGGCCTGTCGCTGAGTGATGCTATATCGCTGGGCTTACGGAATAACTATGCCATTCGTAGTGTTTATCTGGATCGTATCACTCAGAAGTTTGATTTACGGGTAGCAGAAGACCGGTTCACCCCAAAATTGCAACTGAGCGGGCGTTATATTACGGGTAAAAATCAGGCAGAGAATTTCAGCAAAACCAGCCTGTCTCCTAACGCCACATTACTAACCCCTTTGGGGACACGTTTCACGCTGTCATGGGCGCGTGAGCACAATAAGTCAGGAATAAGCAGCCTTCACAATGATGGCGCAAGTATTACTATGATACAGCCTCTTTTACGAGGAGCCGGAACAGATGTGAATAATGCACCGGTTTTACTGGCAAAACTCCGGGAACAAACCAACCGTCTGAATTTAAAATCAACAATTTCCGAGTCCATTACACAAATTATTCTGGCCTATCACGCGTTACTCCGTACGCAGGAGCAACAGGCTTTATCTGCCGCTTCTCTTAAACGTATGCAGAAACTGGTAGAGACGAATAAGGAATTGATTGATGCAGGCCGAATGGCTCAGACAGATATCATACAGACACAGGCAGATCTGGCGATGCAGGAACTCTCAGCAAAAGAGGCTGAAAATAATGTTCATGCAGCAAAACTGACACTCCTGAAGCTACTTGCTCTGAACCTCAAAACGCCTATCCATGCAACAGATACTCTGAAAGGGACTTATGTCAGACTGGATGTTGAACAATCAATTAAAAAAGCACAAGCTCAACAGCCGGCTTATCTTACTCAACTACTTTCTGCAAAAACCGCCGATATTCAGTTATTGCAGGCCAGAGATAGCCAACTCTGGGATTTATCACTGGTTGGCGGAACCTCCCAGTATCGTTCCTCTTCTGCTGACACCCGAAACTGGGAAAATTATATCGGTATCCAACTGGATATCCCAATCGGGGATATGACAAAACAACAAGCGGAAGTTCAGGCCAGAGTCGATGTTCAGAAGCAGGCATTATATCTGGAAGAAGCCAGAATCAATCTGGAGCAGAGAGTAACGAATGCCATCCGTGATACTGAATCACGCTGGCAAGAATATCAGCTGGCCATAAAGGCCAGTTCACTTTCGCAACAAAAACTTGAAATCGAAAAGGAAAAATTACAGGCGGGAAGATCCAGCAACTTTCAGGTACTGAGTTTTGAAACTGACCTGAGAAATGCGGAAAATGCCCGCCTGAATACGCTTATCCAGTACCTCAATGCTCAGGCTGAACTGGATCAAATTCTGGGTACAACACTGGAAAGCTGGGAGATAACAATTAATGAATAAACACTCAGTTTTTAACTACTCCATGATTAGGCGTTATCGGTGGGTCATCACGGGTGTGCTGGCGGCTATCGTCTGTTTTTGGGCTTTATTTTCTTCAGGGGGGTTATCCTCAGAAAAATCTCCCGCTCAAGACGCTGTACAGTGGATTGCTATAAATCCCTCTCCGATAGAAAAACGACTGGACTTGGTAGGTAAACTTCAATCCGGACGCCTTGAAACTATCCCTGCGCCATTTGAGGGGATTATCCAACAAGTTCTGGTTAAAGAAGGGCAGCAGGTTTCCCCAAACCAGACCTTAGTCACGCTTGATACCCGAAAAATTGAAATAGAAATTCGACAGGCTCAGGTGGAAATGATTAAAGCCTCCTCTGCGGTTGAAGAATTACGGGACTGGGAAAACAGTCAGGAAGTCATTCGGGCCAGAAGGAACGTCGAAAACGCGAACCACATGGTAATGGAGCTTAAAAATAATCTGGCAAAAACACAGGCGCTTTTTTCACGGGGAATTGTCCCGAGAATGGAAGTTGAAAACCTTGAACAACAACTTCGTCGGCAACTGACGGAACTTGCTTCAGCGAAGGATGATCTTATATCTACCCGACAAAAAGGCAGTGTCAGTCATGTACAAGTGGCAGAAATGGAGCTTAAAAATGCCACAAGCCGTTATCAGGCGTTACAGGAACAATACGTAAATAAGGAAATAAAAGCACCATTTTCTGGTGTCATCCTCAAAGCACAGCAGGGAGAAAAGGGCAAATCATTCGCAATTCAGACAGGTGTGCGGGTCACAGAAGGTATGCCTTTGCTGGAAATTATGGATACAACTCAGTTTCAGGTATTAGCGCAAGTTGAAGAAGCGGATCTCGTCAAACTAAAGGAAGGGCTACCAGTCAAAATCAGCGGCGAAGGGTTTTCTGGCTATTCTATGGATGGAAAACTTGAAACTATCGCTATGCAAAGCTCAGGTAACGATCAGCCCGGAACAGCAGTTTATTATGATGTAGTGATCAAAGTGACATCACCCATAAACACGAATTATCTCATCAGGCCCGGTATGAGCGCTAAAGTCAGTATCGTTATTTATCACAATGAGCAGGGAGTAGTGATACCCGAAAAAGCGCTGTCACGCGACAATGATGGGAATTTGAGCGTAAGCTGGCGCCCGGATTTAAAAAATCAGGCAACTTCCCGCCAGATAACGGTCGGTGAGGCTATGCCAGAAGGATTAGAAATTCATGGGCTGGAAAAAGGATTTATTGCATTATCTCCCTGAAAAATGAAGCTCATTAGTATAAACAGCCCGTTATTGGGCTGTAATATATAGACAGAGACGGGGATAATTAGTTATCCCATTGAGGGGCTAAACCTTCCGGATCAGCGATACGCTCATTACGTTCAAGGGTGGCTATAGCAGCCATATCTTCTGCATCAAGTTTTAGCGCCGTCGCTTTCAGGTTATTTTGTAAATTTTCACGTTTAGTTGAAGATGGGATTACGCTATAACCTAATTCCATTGCCCATGCCAGACTAACCTGAACGGGGCTCGCCTGATGTTTTGCTGCGATACGTCTGATAACCTCATCCTGAAGCACTTTGCCATACGCAAGGGTCATATAAGAAGTGACGTGGATTCCGTGCTCTTTCGCCCAGTCTGTTACATAACGGTTTTGCAAATAGGGGGAAACTTCAATCTGGTTAGTTGCGATATTTTCGGCACCTACCGCATCAATAGCCTGTTGCATCAGAGTAACGGTAAAGTTTGAAACGCCAATTTCGCGTGTCAGGCCCATTTTTTTCGCTTCCAGTAACGCACTCATTGTTTCTTCAAGACTAACCGCATTATTTGGCGACGGCCAATGAATTAATGTCAGATCAACATAATCCGTGCCTAATTTAGCGAGACTTTCTTTGAGGCTCGGTATCACTTTCTCTGCGCCCATATTATCAGTCCAGATTTTAGTCGTGATATAGATATCCTCACGGGCTACGCCACTTTCTTTAATGGCCTGACCCACTGCTGCTTCATTCTCATAAATTTGTGCGGTATCAATCGCTCGATACCCTAATTCAATAGCATTTTTTACTGATGCAATAACAACATCATCTTTCAGACGAAAAGTACCTAATCCAAATGCGGGAACAGACATAATCAACCTCGTATAGTATTTGATATTTGTGATTACGGGTTAAATTATCCCTGAAAAAGAGAATTATTCATAAATTTTTCTCAATTAATTTTTTAATTAGAAAAAATATAATTTTTTGAAATGCGTCGCAAAAAAAGGATGAAAAGCATAAAGCATCGTAGAGGTGCTTGTATTCGAAAGAGACAACGTTCATGATTAAAATAATCACATAAAGTGATAGTTTTAACATGTTATCGAATTAATTAATAAAATTATCCCATCGCCTTGTAGGGGGTTGCATGTTGTCTCATTTCCTAAAACAGGTCCAGAATTATCCGGAAAAAATCGCTATTTTCACACCTGAAAAAGAACTTAGTTATCGAACTCTTAAGTTGCATTCAGCGACAATCGCAGGCTCGCTGCGATCTCTCGGAATAACCCATGAAGTGCCTGTTGCCATCTTGTTGCCTCCTGGCATAGAACAAATTACGAGTCAGATTGCTATTCTGATGGCTGGTGGAAGCTGTGTACCTCTTGATCCAAATGTCCCTCCGGCACGCTTAAACGATATGCTGGAAGATCTGGCTGTGAAGTGGACGATTACCGATTCTCCAGAGAAATTTTCCCAGTTAAAAACGACATTCGTTTCATTTTCTGATTTGCTTGCAGCGGGAGAGGAGTTAGCTGATACCGATATTGCTTGTCTGGCCCCAACTCATCGAACTCATGTACTTTTTACCTCTGGTACAACTGGTAAACCCAAAGGGGTACAGGTTGAGAGTAAAGGCATCATGCGAGTGATTGTCGATGCGGGATATATAAATATCACTCCGGAAGACCGCGTAGCCTGTACCTGCAACTCCACATTCGACATATCATTGTTTGAGGTCTGGGGAACGCTGCTCAATGGTGCAACAGCTTTCATTCCTCCCAAAAAAGATGTGCTGGACATCGAATATTTTCAGTCTGAACTGACGAACCAAGAAATTTCTATTGTTTTTGTTGCGGCAACACTTTTCAATCTGATAGCAAAAACATACCCTCAGGCATTCCGTGAAATTCGCTATCTTGTGATAGGGGCAGAAGCGCTCAATGCTCACACGGTGAAACTTGTTCTGGAAGCAGGCGCGCCGCCCCAGCATATTCTTAATGGATATGGCCCAACTGAAAGTACCATATTTGCGCTTTCACACGATATC
Organism: Xenorhabdus sp. PB30.3; assembly: GCF_963895965.1. Lineage (NCBI taxonomy): Bacteria > Pseudomonadati > Pseudomonadota > Gammaproteobacteria > Enterobacterales > Morganellaceae > Xenorhabdus > Xenorhabdus sp. PB30.3. The sequence goes on from NZ_CAWQMW010000101.1 coordinate 41,240, forward strand.
AGGCTGGAAGATCTGGTGGATGGTAGTGTTCCTATCGGAAGCCCCATAAACCATACCTGTGCATTTGTTTTAGACGATAATATGAAGCCTCTGGCACCCGGCAATTTGGGGCAGCTCTATCTCGGTGGAGAGGGGCTTTCACGAGGTTACTGGAATCGGGATGAGCTGAATGCTGATCGCTTCGTGCATGTTTCTATTCCCGGATATCCCCAGCCAATACGGCTTTATAAAACGGGCGATCTCAGCTGGCAGCGTGACGATGGTGTCTTTATGTACTCTGGTCGTATGGACAGTCAGGTGAAATTACGTGGTCATCGTATCGAGCTGGAAGAAATAGAAGTTCGTCTTCTGGAAAGTAAAGAAGTCCGACTGACCAAAGTTTGTGCTGTGAAACACGAAGATCACGAAGGTGAAGACGATTTTCTTGCCGCTTTTGTTGTACCGCTTTCACCCGAAACGTTCGATAAAGAACGGATTATACATGAACTGGAGGAATATCTTCCTGCATATATGCTACCTCGTATTTTCGTCATCGAAGATATTCCGACGACACCGCACGGAAAAGCAGACCATCGTAAATTAATGGCTTTGCTGGAAAAACCGGCACCATCAGAGGAGCGCCCGGCAGGTTTTAATGATACCGAGTATGCAGTATTTCGTATCTGGAGCAAGATCCTGAATCATAGCGAGATTTCCCTTGATGATAATTTCTTTCAGATAGGAGGAAGTTCCTTGCAAGCCGCGCGCCTTGTGATTGAACTTGCCCGCCAATTCAACCAGCATTTTATGGTACAGACCCTTTACGAAGTACCAAACCTTCGACAACTTGCTAAAATTATTTCACAAGGAAACACGCTTCCTATACTGGATGATGAAGTTAAGGAATGGCTATACGATGGGCAACTTCCAGCAGATATCAAACCATTACCTGAAGCACCTCAAAACTGGGCAGAGCTTGCCAGTCCCACCATTTTTCTGACGGGTGTGACCGGTTTTCTTGGGGCATTTTTCTTACGTGAACTGCTCACCTTCAAGAAGATAAAAGGGAATATAAAAAATATAATTTGTCTCGTTCGGGCAAAAGACGACGATACAGCATTTCAACGTATTGAAAGTACGCTCTCCAAGTACGGATTATGGGAATCTTCGTTTGCAGGACGTATTAAAGCTATCGCGGGTGACTTATCCCAATCAAAATTAGGGTTAAGTGACAAACTCCACCATGAATTGGCTAATACATGTGATGTCGTTTTTCATCTGGCAGCGAATGTTAACTATATTCATCCTTATCGCATCCAGCGAGCATCTAACATTGAGAGCACACTGAACATTCTTCGTTTTGCCACACAAGGTCAAGCCAAAGCGGTGCATTACGCTTCAACGATAGCCGTATTTGGTCCGGTGGGATTATTGAACGCGAGACCCCGGGTTTACGAGAATGATAGCCTTATACCTTATATTGAAGGTCTTAAATACGATATCGGCTACGCACAAAGCAAGTGGGTTGTTGAACAACTGATGTTGCAGGCACGGGAACTAGGTATCCCATTATCTGTCTATCGGCCTGGTTTTATCATGGGGGATAGTGTTCGCGGTGTCGGTAACCCGAATGATTTTGTTGCGCGCCTGATAATGGGATGTATTGCTATCGGAGCCTGCCCGAAATTACCACTACAGTGGAAAGAATTTGTGCCTGTTGACTATGTCAGTGCTGCGCTCTTAACTATCGCTGCGGATACAAAGAATCTGGGACAGGTTTACCACCTTGTTCCTCCGGAAAGAGAACAATCCGTTAGTGTTGATAAGTTCTTTCATCTTCTGGAAGAATGTCACGGTTCTCCGCTGCAATCACTTCCTTATAATGAGTGGGTCTCGAAACTAACTTCTGATCCTCACTTGCACGACAACGCGCTGTTACCCTTATTGCCAATGCTTTCTGAGCGTGTTTATCAGCAGTTAACACGCTGGGAAGTCAGCGAAAATATGCCAATTTACGACTCCAGAAATACCAGCCTGGCATTGGCTAATGCAGGACATTCGGTGCATTTCACCCCGATGGGAAAAGAGCTACTCTCAAAATATCTTACTTATTATCTTCCCAACTAACATTTTTCTGATGAAGCATAAACGGGGCTATATAACACAGCCCCGTTCAGCGTTTTAACTTGAAAAGGAAAATTATCCTTAGCCATTCAGAAGACCTTGACTCACATCTGGATAGCGATCTCCAATAGCCATATTTTGTGAAAATGTACTGGAGAGTTCATCCAACACGCCTTGTGGAATATTTATGTCTACTGCTTTCACATTTTCCTCAAGATATTTTCTACGCTTGGTGCCCGGAATAGGGACAATGTTTTCGCCTTGAGCAAGAACCCAAGCAAGTGCAAGCTGTGCCGGTGTGCATCCAACTTGATGAGAGAGTGTTTTAACAATGTTGACCAGTTCGAGGTTTTTGTTGAAGTTATCTCCCTGGAAACGAGGGCTGGTACGGCGATAATCATCTTCAGAAAGCTGATTGATATTTGTTAATGAACCGGTAAGAAAGCCACGGCCAAGTGGGCTGTAGGGGACTAGGCTCACATTGAGTTCATTACATGCTGCAATAATTTCCTCTTCCGGATCACGTGTCCAGAGAGAATATTCGCTTTGAACTGCGGTAACGGGATAAATTTCGTACGCACGGTGCAGAGTTGATGCAGACACCTCAGACAAACCGATATGTCCAATTTTACCCTCTTTGACAAGCTCAGCCATAGCGCTGACTGTCTCTTCAATAGAAGTCTGTGGATCTACACGGTGCAAATAATACAGATCGATATAATCAGTATTCAGCCTGCGAAGGCTCCCTTCAACAGATTGTTTTACATACTCTTTTGAGCCGTTAACTCCTCGTCCTGTTACATTGTTTGGATCCCGAATGATTCCGAACTTAGTTGCCAGAACAATCTTGTTACGGACTTTATTGATGGCTTTACCGATGAGTTCTTCATTGAGATAAGGTCCATACATATCAGCTGTATCGAAGAAGTTAATACCCAGATCAATAGCATGGTGAATCGTTGAAATTGATTCTTTATCATTTGTAGCACCATAAAATTCACTCATACCCATACATCCAAGTCCAATGGATGAAACTTTAGGGCCTTTATTACCTAATATGCGAGTTTTCATAAATAATTCCTTATTTCAATGATGGGTAATGAATATTTTTCAAACAATTTAATTATGGCCAACAATTGTTAAATGACCTACAACCCTTAGGCAGCTCATCATCTGAAAATTGAATTTTAGGTTGGCTCAGCGGTACGTAACAGCTCTGCATAGATGCCATCTTTTTCGACCAACTGTTGATGGGTTCCCCATTCTTTTAACTGACCATCCTTGAGCACCAATATTTGATCCGCATGACGAATAGTAGAGAGACGGTGCGCAATAGAGATGACTGTACGTTCGGATGCCATTTGTGCCAAAGCGAGAGAAATTGCCTTCTCGGTTGTGTTGTCAAGCGCACTGGTTGCTTCATCAAGCAGCAGAATTGGCGGGTTACGCAGGATCGTCCTAGCCAGCGCGAGGCGCTGTTTTTCTCCGCCTGAAAAGCGATAGCCACGTTCACCAACCTTGGTCTGATAACCTTCAGGCAGCGAGACGATTAAATCATGGATTTGTGCAGTACGCGCGGACGCAACAAGATCCTCATCACTGGCCTCTGGGCAAGCAAAGCGTAAGTTTTCTGCGATACTCGTATTCATGAGAAATGGCTCTTGTGTGACTACGCCGAGTACGTTGGCAAGTTGTTCAAAGCTCATCTCTCGAAGGTCAATGCCATCAATGGTAATCCGACCTTGACTCGGATCAACGAGTCGGGCCAATAGATAACCGAAGGTACTTTTACCTGCACCTGTCGGTCCGACTATAGCCACATGACTCCCTGCCGGGATATCTATTGACACATTGCATAAGCTTGACATGTCAGTACTATCGTAGCTAAAACTGACGTTTTCAAATCGGACATGACCACGTGGACCTTCATTACTGAGATCTCGAATCTGAGCAGGCTCTACAATATCGGGAGGGGTGTCTAAGTATTTAAAAATACGTGTAAATAGTGCCCGTGTCGTGCGCAGTTTGACTGCATTTTCCAACAAATTCTCTAAGGGCCATAACAATTGTTCCTGTAGTGCGATCAAGGCTACAAGCGTGCCGATGGTCACTGGCACACCTTGTCCAATCAGCAAACCGCCCAATAGTAATGTCATCGCTGGCATCGCACCGAGTAGGAGTTCAATCACCGACCATGACCACTCACCGGCAGTATGTGCACGCACTTCTAAATGCAAGGCTTTGGACGATGCTTTTTCAAAACGCTGGATAAGAAAAAAACTGCGTGCCAAAGTACGCGACAGAATAATACCCGGCGCTGATAAGGTTTCTTGTACGATAGCTGACATATCTGCATGACCATCTTGTTGTTGATGCGTCAGGCGTTCTCGCATGAGGCCGACTTTGTGGCTTAACCAAAGTGATGGCGGCAAGACGGCAAAGGAAAACAGTGCGAGTCGCCAGTCCAGCAATAGCATCGCGATGGCGGTGGTTACGGTAATGGTGGCATTACGGATGATTTCGGTCACTGTATTGCTGACGACAGATTGCAGTCCGCCAATGTCACTAGCGATACTTGATTGAATTTCGCCGGTTCGAGTTCGAGTAAAAAAGGCAAGAGAAAGTGTTTGCAGATGCCCATAGAGCCGTACCCGCAACCCGTGCATAATGGCTTGACCTATCTGGGTAGACAAGATCATTTGTGCCGCATTAATCACTGCGTTTAGTGCGGTAATCACAATCAGACCTAATGCTAACCAGACAAGAAGCTGTATATTTTGTTGCGGTAGTGCAGTATCAATAATTTCGCGTAATAAAAAAGGTGCAAGAACGCCGATACCAGCCCCAATAACGATGAGTAAACCAATAAAAATAATACGCCCTCGCCAAGGTTTAAATAAGGTCAGAATGCGTTGCAAAGAAACATGGCGTGCAGAAAGTTTTTCGTAGTCGTTAAAATTATCCATAAACTTTATTATCCAAGTTTTCACTCAATTAATAGTGCTTTTTCCAAAAGGCCTGATGCTTTCTAAGAAGTAGGGTAGTTCAGTTTCAGCTGACTGTATGTAGTCGAATTTTGGCATTCCACGAAGTCATCTTCTGGAAATGATATTCAGATAAAGGATTATTTGTTTTCAGGAACAAAACGGGCAATCCGGAAGGGTTTTAATTCCGCCTGTTCAGTTCCATTTGTAATCTCTTCTTGTGCCAGCCGACACATCAATGGTGCAAGTGTAATTGCTGTATGCATACTGATCATATATAACCCTTGATAATCAGCCACTTTCCCAACGATAGGCATTCCATCATCTGGCATTGGACGTATACCAACGGAAGCCTGTTCTAAACATAAGCTATCACTTCCTATAAAAGACTCCTTTATGAGAGTTAGGGCTTTCTGAGCAATACACATAGCACTATGCTCCGGTTGATCACTTATATAATCTTCTGCTGCAAGCAGCCTTGTTCCTGATACCGGGCGCACTTCTAAATCGGGGCTTGAAATAATATGGCGTACAAAAGGAATGTTAGCCTGATGCTGATATTGCACAATGATAGAAGGGGAGGAAGACAGGTAAGCGGTTTCTCCCAGTGTTTCCATCAGAGAAATAGTACCGACACCCGCTGTTAGCACTATCTGTTCAGCATGGATGGCTTTCTGTGACGTTGTCACGCCAGTGATCTGTTTTCCATTATGGTTAATGGAGGTGACTTCTGTTTCTGGCAGATAAGTCACCCCGTTGTTTATGGCTTCCTGCAAAAGAAATTGCGTTGCGTGAATAGGATCGACCGCACCTTCTTCCGTTGCAAAAGCTGCAATATCGGGATAGGAAGAAAGCTGCGGTTCTAGCGTCAGAAGTTCATCTTTTGTCAGAGCTGTAATCTTAAAGCCGGATTTATTATGATCATCAATAAATTGACGGGTTGCATATTCAGTTTCTTGCCAGCTGATAGCACCAGACCAATTCACATTTAATTTTCCGTTTGTCTGCTTATCCAGCTTATGCCACTCATTCAGTGCTTGTTGCCTGAGTTTACGGTCAGCACCGGGCCTGCCATAAGAAACATTTAGCCATGCGAAGGACTGTTTAGTTACACCGTTACCCAACAGACCTTTATCAATAAGGATAATTTTTCCTTTGTCGCCACTAGATAAATAGTGATTAGACAAATACCATGCCAGTGTTGCACCGACAAAACCTGCACCAACAATAACAATTCTATTCTCTTTCATTGTTACGGCTCACCGATATAATTATGATTGACGTGGCTGAACAGCACTCAATGGCTTGATACTCATTCCTTTAAGCATACTTAACCATGCAAGAACGACAAGTCCCATCTGGATGATAAATAACAAATGAGGTGGGAATTCGGTGAGTACAATACCGCTTAACATCGGACTAAATGCGCCGCCAAGAAACCCCAGCGTCTGAGCTGAAAAATAACTCGATTTCATGCCTTCCGGTGCAATATTATCAATCAGCATATACTCACCCGGCGCATAAATTAGCTCGCCTAGTGTGAAAATAACGGCTGCAATCCCCCAAAGGTAAAGGTTTTTGTCCGCGAACATAAATACCGCTATGCCTATAAAGAAAAAGACACTACCTAATGTCATCAGTTTTTTCAGATTTTCCGGACGAATACGCCTACCCACCGCATACTGTAAAGTCACTACCACCGCAGCATTAATTGGTAATACAACACCGATAACGGCTTCAGCTGAGGTGCTATCAGCAACGGTCAGGACATATTGTGAGATCCAGACGTTAAAAGAGCCGAATACCAGTGAGCCAAGAAAAGTTGAAAGAATAAACCATATCAGTGCGCGATCTCGTAGCATCACTGCCGGATCCCACTTTGTGGCTGGATTTTGATTATTTCCTGCAGTTCTGACTCGTTGAACATAGCGCTGGATAAAGACGATAGGGAAAGCAGCAGAAAATGCGGCTAACCAAAACGGAAAATTGGCACTGTACATCAAAAGCCATGTACCGATTGGTGGACCGATAGTCCAGCCTATATTAACAAAGGTATAGTTCAGCGAAAAAATTTTCGCTTTCGTTGACGCCGACAAGGTATCGGCAAAATAACCTTTCAGTACTGTCGCAAATATTGTATAGGCACAATTTATTAGAGAGAGAAAAGCGACAACTAAACCTGCATGATTAACCAAAGGGATCGCAATAAAACCACAGATAAATGCGATAATAGCTAACAGCATGTAGTTTTTTTTATCAAATTTGTCGGCCAGAATTCCAAACCCAAGACTAAAGAGTATACCTATAGTCAAAGCAATGCTTATCGCAAACCCGACCTGATTAACAGGCATCTGATACTGACGGGACAGATAGATGGCCATAAACGGAATTGTTGCTCCACGCCCTATAGTCAAAAGCAAAGAAGATATCAGTAACACACTGGTTGATATGTTTGATTTGGAAAACATGACACGCCCTGAAATGATTTTTGTTACACCATTGTTAATAAATAGCTAGGCTACAGTGTTTTTTAACTCTAGGAAATACTTCAGACAGGACAAAAGAGTGAAAAGGGTAAAAACGGCATTTTGCATCATATATGTGTTCATTAGTAAGTGGAAGATACGAAATAACGTGTGCCGATAATTCAGAATAGATAATTATGCTGTTGGTTTTTACAGTGGTTTTTGATTAAACATAAAACCATTATTCCAACGTAGATTAGTTTTGTTTTCGGGCTTGAACATGTTATAACCACAGTGTTTTATTTCACATCTAAAATGTCCAAATCTGACAAACTCACTCTTTCAATTAATCCATTGTGTAAAAGACTTTCCGAACAAATGATTTTTCTTCGTTATAGGTATGTCTCTAATTAGTCTTCTTTGCAGTAAAATCAATCGGTAATATCAATATCACATTTTTTACATCGTTAGACTCCAAGTTCGTGAATGATACTTTTTCGACATATAATCCGGGAGAATACAATGAGAACATTGATTTACGCCATTTCCATTTTTTGCATGTCTTCAACCTTAGCATTAGCCTGTTCAACACATTCAACTTTTTATTTTGAAAACAAAAATGCCAAAGTGAAAGCATCACACATTTGCCCGAAGGGAGAACTCCCATTTCATTCCCATCAACATCCACGAGTCATCGTTTCTGACCGGGATGGTGAACTTGATGTGGTTTATGAAAGCGGTAGAACTGACAAAATTATTTTGAAAAAAGGCATTCCTGTTTATCTGGATAAAAAACAAGGTTTAGAGCCTCATAAAGACATTAATCCGGGGACTCATCTCCTGAATATTACGGTTGTCGAACTGATGAGCGCACAATAAAGTCAATATTTTTCGACCGCCCCAGAAGGAAAAGCGGGGCGGTTGTAAGTCAGTCAGTACGGATTATTCGTAGTTACGTAACTAACCTTTAAGCTCTCTGGCGCATTGCTGGAGGCTCTGAAATGATGTAAAGCGAATATTATGATGTTCCCGATGGGATTCGTTCGGTTCGTATGTACGATCAATGTTAGAGAAACGCGACATCGCCTCACTAACACTTTCACATATCCCTCCGGCAACTGCGCCCAAAATGGCGGAGCCAAGTAAAACCGGTTCACTTGCCTGCGTTGCAATGACTGTTATACCACAGGTATCTGCAATGAGCTGGCGGACTAAAGAATGCTGACCAGCACCTCCGCTGATAACAATATTGTCAATTGTGGCGCCTGATTTTGCTTGTGCTTCGATTATTTGTCTTAGCCCGTAACCAATACCACATATACCGGCAATATAAAGCGAAAGGAGATTATCGAGGCTATCCTCCATCCCTAATCCAGCTATGACAGCACGTGCATGAGGATCAGCAAAAGGTGCTCTGTTTCCCAGAAACTCCGGAACAACATGTATGCCTTCTGCCAGTTCTACAGATTGAGAGGCTGATTGTGTTTTTTCCAGAACCCTATCAGCTAAAAAAACCGGCAAAGATTTGTGTTTTTCTTTTGCCATCGCTTTGGCTGCTATTGCGGCAGGGTGCAAAGACAATAGTTGATCAATGGCGGCCCCGGCTGCACTTTGTCCACCTTCGCTGAGCCACATGCCGGGTACCATTGCAGAAAAGTATGGCCCCCAGACACCGGGTATAAATACCGGCTCCAGAGTTGTCGTCATCGTACAGGAAGAGGTGCCGAATACATAAGCCATATTACGTGTTGCATCACCATTGATACCAACTGTCCCGATTCCTCCTGCATGCGCATCAATCATTCCTGCGGCAACAGGTGTTCCTGCCAATAATCCCATCTGTTTTGCGGCACTTTCTGTCAGACCCTGACCACAAGGCGTACCCGGTTCAACAATGCTCTGTCCAATACGATAAAAATTTTCATCTGCCAGTTCAGATAGACCAATTTTCCGGAAATAATCCGCATTCCAGCGCTTTTCATGTGCAAGGTAAGTCCATTTACAGGTGACAGTACAAGTAGAGCGGGAAAGGGAGCTGGTGGATTTCCAGGTCAGGAAATCTGCCAGATCAAAAAATTGCCATGCGCTATCAAATGATTCTCGGTGATTTTCTTTCAGCCAGAGAATTTTGGGTGTTTCCATCTCCGGAGAGATTTTACCGCCGACATAGTTGAGAACAGAGTGATCTAACGCATTGATATGCTCTGCCTGTACTGTTGCCCTGTGATCCATCCAGACAATAATATTACGATTCGGATCCTTACTCTGGCTGACGGAAATTGGCTCCTGATCTTTCCCCAGAACAACCAGTGAGCAGGTAGCATCAAAACCAATACCAGCAATTTGTTGTGGGACACAGCCAGAGTGCGACATGACTTCCCTGATGCAATAGCAGACGGCATCCCAGATTTCACGGCTGGACTGCTCGACAAAATGGGTGTTGTCACGATAAAGCGTGATATTTCGTTTAGCTGATGACAGCATGTTACCACTCATATCAAAAATACCGGCACGGGCACTGCCCGTACCGACATCAACACCAATGACCACTTTGCCGCAGTCCGGTCTATTTTCTAGATTAATGTTCATGCTTATCCTTGCTACGTGGCTAGAGATCTACACTGTTTGGCAAAATAACCAAATCACGGATAGTGACATTTCTCGGGCGAGTTAGCATAAATAGCACAGCTTCCGCCACTTCAATAGGTTGCATCAGGCTACCATTTGCCAGTGCTTCTTTCATTTTCGCTTTAGGCCAGTCATCCAATAGGGCGGTGACTACAGGCCCCGGAAGTACGGCACCAACACGCACGCCATGCTCAGCCACCTGACGATGGGTAGAGTGAACAAATGCCTGAACTGCAAATTTAGAAGCGGTGTAAATAGGCTCCCAGACCACCGGAACCACACCAGAAATAGAACTCGTAAATAATACATCGCCAGATTTTTGCTCAATAAAATGGGGTAACACAGCACGTACACTACGAAATGCGGCATTAATGTTCAGGTTGAGAACCTTATCCCAAACATCGGGGTCACCTTCAGCAACAGGCCCACCAATATATGCACCTGCATTAGCATGGAAAATATCAAGACGCCCAGCTTTTTTCAGTATCTCATTAAGTATGCCGTCAACCTGTTCTGGCTTCATAAGATCAATAACCAGCGGGATGGCATTTTCACCGAGTTCAGAAACGAGTCGCATCAGACGCTCTTCGGCACGATCAATAAGAACCACTTTGGCACCGGCCTTAATAAGTGTACGTGCACATTCAAGACCGATACCTGATGCTGCGCCTGTGATAGCAGCGACTTTATTTTCCAGCGAGATAGCCATAAAAGAAAACTCCATCAATTTTTTTGTAGGGATAAGAGGATATTGCTCAATCAATGTAGCAGTATTGCGACTTTCCCACTTTAGTGTCAATCTGGGGATTTGAGATTCAAAGACGCACGGAATGGTAATTCTGATTAGCTACGTAATTTAAAATTCATGATGTAAAGAAGTACTGCCTATAGAAAAAGATAAAGGAGAGAACATAAATAACATCTCTTTTATTTTTTGTGTTTTTTAGAGGAGAACAACAAATTAATTTCTTTAAAAAAGATAGATTTCCTAATTTTTAATAGAAAAAATTATACTTTTACCCATCCATGCTATAATTAACAGTGTGTGGAGGGGGTAAAGTTACACTATAAATGTTGAATTCACCCATATCATCATTTTAAAAATCATTTTTTAATCTTTAAATTGATGGTGTAATCGTAACGTAACATCCAGCTTCATTAATATTTAAATCAATAAAATACAACAATCTTCCACTTATAATAATAGAGATGATTTTCTCTAGCTAGCTAACGCCAATGTTTTAAAAAACATTAAAGGAGTTAATTATTATGAAAAGAATGTCATTTAGGATATTAATTTTTTTATTATCGATATTTAGTTTTTCTGTTTTTTCTACACATGCAGATCCTTCTGCAAGATCAGCAGACATTACCATTTATAACAAAACAAATAAAACTCTCAGAATATCATCAATGGAGTTGTTTCATGGTCAGTGGGCACATGAGCCACCATACAATATTTTCTCCAATAGTTCTGGTTATTTTCGCTCAGAATCTAATGGGTTTCTCACTGGTACAGAGGGAATAGTAGAGTACAAATTCAGAGATAATAGTTCTACTTTTACTATTCATTGGGATATTCCGTATTTATGGATTTTATCCAATTCCTATGAAATCAATTCATCTTCTGCTTCATACAAGATATCCCGCGAAGGAGGAGATCATGGAAATAATGTTCACGTAAAAATTACAATAGAAAATGCTGCTAATTGAAAGTTCCTCTCATTTTTATGAATATAGCAATTAATTGAAATGCTCATAAAACAAACTGAGCTGACTCAAAATATTGAAAGATATGAGTCAGCTCTTTAATTGTTAATGATTAAAAGTAATGATAATATTCATTAAACAATATTTAACTCCCATAAACTTTTATTTTTCTCAGGAACACCTATCATGCCATGGACATTTTCACACCCCGCAGCTGTTTTCCCTTTGAAAAATCTTCCGGGAGGTAAGTTATTACATTTACCAGCGCTAATTACTGGTAGTTTGTCTCCCGACCTTTTTTATTCTGTTGGATTATATGATATTGCAACAACTGCGCATGATTTATTCGGATGGTTCTATACTGCTTTACCTTTATGTTTATTGATATTTTTAATTGTACATCTATTATCGCCTTCTTTATCCAGCCTTTTCCCAACATCCCTATCTCCGAATAAACATTCGGGTTATAAGGGTTTGTTTATTTTTGTTTTTTCGTTATTTTTAGGAGCCGTCACCCACATTATATGGGATTCATTCACTCATGAAACAGGTTTTTTTGTCAAAGAAATTCCGTTATTGCAATTTCATCTTTTCCAATCTATTACTAACGGGCCGGGAGTCGGCGTCTATAAGATACTGCAACATCTCAGTTCATGCTTAGGGTTGCTGTACATTGCCATAATATACTGGCGCTATCAAAAAAGATTGAACATCACTGAGCAGAAAGAAAACATAAAAAAGCTTTCTCGTCTGATCGTTATTAGTTTTATCTCAGGTCTCTTTGTATGCCCGATAGCACTATTTTTGTCCTGGGATATATCAGGAATCAATATAGGTAAATTTATTTTTAAAGAGCTCACTTTATCTGTTCCTGTTTTTTCTATTATTTTGGTGGTAATGGCATTATGGGTAAAATATCAGGAATGGTGTACCTATCGAACCAAAAAGTAATTAACCACATCCCTGCTTAAGAAGATATGTGGTTAAATAATATCTTCGTCAAAAAATGGAAATAAAACCACTTAACGCGTTTAAAATCTACGATACACTTCTTTTGTTAGAACGTTCACAAGAATGTTTTCACCAGTAGGAAACATTCCAAAACGAAAGCACAGAGCCAGCCTTTTGTTTTTCAGTATATTCTTATCGGATGTATTAAATTGCCAAAGCTCCACCATACTAAATGAGTCAGTAAATCCAGCCTGGATTAATTCAAGCGCTTCTTTTTGGGCATCTGTCAGGGTAATTTTCATGGGCGCGATTTTGATCTGATAGGAATGAAAAATCAAGCATCTTCAATGACGATGGGTATATACACACAATAAATTTCAAGGTGCGTCGCTGCGAAAGAAGTTCATCTCTGGAAACATAGATAACGATGTGACTGGGTGAGTAATCGCAGCCAACAAAGAGGCAACTTGAAAGATGAACTGTATAGCACATTTTATGCTGAGTTTTATCGTCATATAGTAATGCTTCCATTACAGATTTTAAGCCCTCTCTTACCCGCGAGATTGTGTAAAAGCTATCACTAAATGCTTTTTGTCCACATTATCTGTGGATAAAGTAGTAGATAAAAATGTGGATATACAGGCTATTCAGTGTGGGATGGAGGAAAAGGGCAAGTTTATCATCTGTACAAAATTGAATCAAAAAAGCAATGGGAGACGAAAGCCCTGTTTAAGGTTAATATAATCCCACTAAAAGGTTTGATTATTTGAAAATAGTCGGAATATTTTGAATTGAAGAAAGATGAAATTGAGAGGAATCTGTTATGCCTATATGGGTAGATGCCGACGCATGTCCTAAGGTGATAAAGGAAGTATTATATCGCGCGGCAGAACGTGAAAAAATACAGGTTACATTCGTCGCCAATCAACGATTAAGCGTTCCTGCATCTGCTTTTCTACGTACTTTACAAGTTCCTGCTGGGTTTGACGTCGCTGACAATGAAATTGTTCGTCGTTCAGAAAGTGGTGACCTGGTGATTACAGCGGATATTCCTCTTGCTGCTGAAGTGATGGAAAAGGGGGCTATCGCACTTAATCCGCGCGGGGAGCGTTATAGTGATGCGACAATACGTGAGCGCCTGGCTATGCGGGATTTTATGGATACAATGCGAGCAAGTGGAATTCAGACAGGGGGACCAGCTACGCTAAACCAACGTGATCGTCAGCGATTCGCCAATGAACTGGATAAATGGCTATTGCAGCAAAAAAAATCCTGAAAATAAAAGTAACTACCTCCAGATAAAAGGAAAAGGCACGGACTATTATTAAAAGAATTATCACGTAGGCCTTTTATATTTTTGATAATTGCCACTTAATAACCACCTGCCAAGAGTAGGTGGAACCTTTCATATAAAAGAAAAATATCTGTTAAATTATATTTACACACAATTATGTGAATTAAAGCACAT
>NZ_CAWQMW010000102.1:0-1572 GCF_963895965.1 Xenorhabdus sp. PB30.3
AGAAGGCAGACAGAAATTGTCAATTGAAAAGTATCCTGTTTTTATTTCCAAAATCAATATAGTCAAATAACAAAGTCTGTTTAACCACTATATTTAGTCCCAATCCCCTCACTAAAATACAAAGCGATCGAGTCTAATTTATACAGGTTAAAATTCCATCTGAGATTAAGTGAGTAGAGTTAAAATTTAAATTATCTGAATAAGTGATGTTCCGATATTCAGAAACATCACTTATTCAACCATATAAAATTCTTTACTATTAAAATATTTATTAATCTACCAACCTATTAGAATAGAGATTCATTATAAAATATAAACATATCAGCACCATTTAAACTATCAGACCATAATGAAGAATGATTTATCTGTATATTAGCACGTAGTAAGTCATGAGCTGTTCCAGAAAGTTTAGAGTTTCTCCATATTTCTGTTATGTCATAAGCATTTTGTCCAGTAAATCTAGTATAGGCATTTACCTGATTAGGCCATAGATTGACATATGTCCTTATGGTTTCTATATCATAGAGGATCTTATGAATATGCCGCACACCATTTTTACTGCTTTCATTTATGAACGGTAAATATAATTCACGAAATTTCTTTATTGTAATATCGAACTGAGTACTCCGATCCTCGGCGATTAGAATCCTGTTTTCTATTCGGCTGCTTTCCTTTTTTATATCAAATCCCAGTTTATTAAAAAGTCCATAATCCATATCACTAATATTGTGAACTTTGGGTATTGTAAGCTGTAAAGTATGAACCGCTGTAGAACTTTCAACCTCTCGGATCCATCCTGCATTTACCGCTTTGTTGAAAGTCTCTTGTACATTTTTTGTTTCTCTGACAATTGTGGCGTATGCTGCACTGCTGCTTGCTGGATCACCACTCAACCCCTTACCAAAACTGGCTTCTAGTCGTATGCCTATTTTCCACATCCCTTGCGCAAGACCCGCAACGCCCCCGACCACACTCACGATACCTAATCCCATCGATACCCACCCCAAAACAGCAGACATCTGCGGATCACTGTCCGCCGTCGCGGCACTGGCAATCCCGGTGGCATCCGCCGCCAGCCCTGCCCCGGCGATCGCCGCCCCGATGGCGGTCAGTGAGGCCCCGCCCGTGGGAATAGCCAGGAGGATCCCCGCCAGTAACCCAATCGAGCCCAAAACCAGCCCCACAATACTGCCCGTGCTCATATGTCCGCTGGGGTCCGTGCGGTTAATCGGATCACCCAGGCAGTACGCATACGGGTTCAGTCCCCCGGCCCCGAACGGGCTGAGGCTGTCCGGCGCCGTAAACCGCATCAGGACCGGGTTATACGTCCGGTAGCCGTTGCCCAGATGATACCCACCCCCGGCCGGATCCTGCCGCTCCCCGTTATAGCCCGGTAAAGCCGGGTCACTGTCCGCCACCGCCTGCTGCCCGTACGGGGTATAGCGAAAACGCGAGGTCCGGTCATTGTGACGGCTTAACAGCACACTGCCCGGCCCGTCGGTGCCCAGTAAATGCACGCCGTCAGCCGTGACACTCGCCGCGGGCGTACTGCCCGCTTGCACCAGCCGCGTA
>NZ_CAWQMW010000103.1:0-1482 GCF_963895965.1 Xenorhabdus sp. PB30.3
ACATATGCTTATATTATAGACAATAAATATGTCATCCCTAAAAAATAATATCACACAACTCGCTTCAGGTACTTTAGCTAGCCAATTTTTATTACTAATTATAACTCCGGCATTAACAAGATTATATGGGCCAGAGTCACTTGGTGGATTAGCAATATTCATATCATTATACACTGTATGTGCAGGAATCAGTACACTGCGCTATGAGCTATCAGTCCCTGCGCAAAAAAATGACTTACTAGCAACTGAAATTAGCTCAGTAACATTTATATATACAACTATTTTTTCTATTTTATTAATGATAGTCATCATTATTTTTATATACATAAAAATAAAATGGATTCCTTTTTATTATTTATTTTTACCTTTTTGCATTATTTTTATCTCCATACATAGTTTAACTCAACAGTGGTCAGCAAGAAATAGAAACTATTCACGTTATTCATATAGTTTATTTATAAACTCAGCCACAAACAGTATATTAATATTTACTTTTGCATATTATGGTTATAATAACACAGAAGCCTTAGTAGCTGGAGTTTTTTTCGGCATAGCTAGTGCAACATTCTTTATGCTAATACCTCTTAAAAAGAGAAATGAAATTTTTGGGGGCATAAAAATAATATTCTTACCTAAAAAAATATTAAATCTTAGTAGAATCAATAAGGCATTCCCTAAGTTTATGTTACCCACATTTTTACTTTCATCACTATCTAGCAACTCACCAATATTAATTCTTGGACTATTGCGTACTTCAACAGAAGTTGGTTTTTTCTCCTTAGCCTTAAGATGTATCCAAACACCAGGTATTATACTTGGTGGTGCAATAAGTGAAGCACTGCGAGCTGAATTATTTAACCGACATCGTATGAATGATGTATTATTGCCTATAATCTATAAAGTCATTAAGCTAAATATAGCCTTGGGTATTCCTTTTTTTTTATTCATGATGCTTATTGGTGATAAAATTCTAGTATTAATATTAGGCTCAAGATTCGAACCAGTCAGAAATTTAGTTACTCCATTAACTTTGATTGTCTGGGCTACCGTTTCTTTACAAATACTTCAATCTCTATTTATTATTCTTGAAAAGCAATCTCAGAATTTATTCTCACAAATTATATTGAGCCTAATCCCAAATACAGTTCTTATTTTATTATCCGTTTCTAATTTTCAGCTAGAAAAAATAATAACGATATACTCAATAATATATGCAACTACAATAATAGGTATCATAATTTGGATTTTATGCTTAACATTACATAGTGATAGGGAAAAACTATAACTCATGGTAGCAAAAAACCACTTAAGAAAATGAATAAAGATGAATTTAAAAAAATTTAAAAAAACCAAAATATTACATTTTATATTAAGTTTAATATATTTACTACTATATCACTGGGCCTATAAAGTATATATAAATCCCACATTTGAATATGCATTTCATTTTTATTTTGAACGAACATTATATCTTTATTTGAT
>NZ_CAWQMW010000104.1:0-1317 GCF_963895965.1 Xenorhabdus sp. PB30.3
ATCTGGAATATATTTTTAATAAAACTCCAAATAAATTACTTATCTTAGCTCTAGAATACAATTTATATTGCTTGGCTATTAATATATCATGGACATACCCCCTATCTTTTGGAGCCAACAATAACATTACTCCCACTGCTATTTGTTTCAATATTTTATTTAGTTTAATAATTTCATAACCTGATAGCTTATTTCTCAAATTTATTTCCACCAAACTATTGAAATTAACTTTAACACCTAAATAAGGCATTAATTTGAATTGAGACTCAGCTGAATAGAGCAACTGCTCATTATAATAATCGTCCCTTTCCTTTTCAGGATGCACTCTGTATTTTAATAAAACATCCGGAAGATTAATAAACCTATAGCCTTCACCAATTGTTAATAAAAATAAACTTACCCATAATCCATAATCTTGTGCTTTTTTATAATTTTCAGGATAAGAAGCCCCTAACTTCAGAAAAGTTTCTTTTCTTATCATTACAGTAGGATGATAGAAAGGACAGTCAAATGCAATGCGGGATATTATTTCTTCATGACTTAAAGGTGGGGTTTTATTATTACCCGGTTCTTCATGGATGCTCATAGATGTACCACAAACAATAATATCAGTATGCTCAACCATAAACTCATATTGCTTTTTGAGTCTCTCTGGAAATGAATAATAATCAGTTTCCATTCTGGCTATAAACTCCCCTCTGGATAAAGAGATCGCCATATTCAAAGATTTAGCAAGCCCCATATTATAGGCATTCGTGATAATTTTTATTCTGCTATCTCTCTTCTGAAACTCAAAGAGTACCTGATCTGTATTATCCGTTGAGGCATCATTAACTATGATAAATTCATAATCATAAAACGACTGACTGAGAATTGACTCTACAGCTTCAGACAAAAATTCACAACCATTGAAAACAGACATTATTACAGATATCTTAGGAACATCTTTATTCATGAAATAAACCATTGTATTAATCTACCACTTTTAATTTAACTTCTATCATTAAAATCCAATTCAATAAGTTCGCCAATGTTTTCATCTATATTTTTATTTTCTTTACTATTTAACTCATTATCCATGCCAGCAGAATGAATAAAAGTTAATTCACCAAAATTTATCAGAACACTGAGTCACTAACTTATTATTATATGCATTTAATTTTAACCATTGTAATTTTTCATTAAATGTAACGGGAGTTACCAGATTAAGTATTTTATTAAGCCTCTCTTTATAAATTGATTTTGTAACAAACTCAGGGAATAAATCACATATATGGTAGAAAATTCATTTCTTAACCTTTTAATATACTTATTCAT
>NZ_CAWQMW010000105.1:0-1293 GCF_963895965.1 Xenorhabdus sp. PB30.3
TCAGGGAAGACTCATCTCAAGGCAAGTTTCCCGCTTAGATGCTTTCAGCGGTTATCTCTTCCGCACTTAGCTACCGGGCAGTGCCATTGGCATGACAACCCGAACACCAGTGGTGCGTCCACTCCGGTCCTCTCGTACTAGGAGCAGCCCCTTTCAATCTTCCAACGCCCACGGCAGATAGGGACCGAACTGTCTCACGACGTTCTAAACCCAGCTCGCGTACCACTTTAAACGGCGAACAGCCGTACCCTTGGGACCTACTTCAGCCCCAGGATGTGATGAGCCGACATCGAGGTGCCAAACACCGCCGTCGATATGAACTCTTGGGCGGTATCAGCCTGTTATCCCCGGAGTACCTTTTATCCGTTGAGCGATGGCCCTTCCATTCAGAACCACCGGATCACTAAGACCTACTTTCGTACCTGCTCGCGCCGTCACGCTCGCAGTCAAGCTAGCTTATGCCTTTGCACTAACCTCACGATGTCCGACCGTGATTAGCTAACCTTCGTGCTCCTCCGTTACGCTTTGGGAGGAGACCGCCCCAGTCAAACTACCCACCAGACACTGTCCGCAACCCGGATAACGGGCCTACGTTAGAACACCAGCCATTAAAGGGTGGTATTTCAAGGATGGCTCCATGCAGACTGGCGTCCACACTTCCAAGCCTCCCACCTATCCTACACATCAAGGACCAGTGTTCAGTGTCAAGCTATAGTAAAGGTTCACGGGGTCTTTCCGTCTTGCCGCGGGTACACTGCATCTTCACAGCGAGTTCAATTTCACTGAGTCTCGGGTGGAGACAGCCTGGCCATCATTACGCCATTCGTGCAGGTCGGAACTTACCCGACAAGGAATTTCGCTACCTTAGGACCGTTATAGTTACGGCCGCCGTTTACTGGGGCTTCGATCAAGAGCTTCTCCTTACGGATAACCCCATCAATTAACCTTCCAGCACCGGGCAGGCGTCACACCGTATACGTCCACTTTCGTGTTTGCACAGTGCTGTGTTTTTATTAAACAGTTGCAGCCAGCTGGTATCTGCGACTGGCTTCGGCTCCGAAAGCAAGTTTCTTCACCTACTGCCAGCGTGCCTTCTCCCGAAGTTACGGCACCATTTTGCCTAGTTCCTTCACCCGAGTTCTCTCAAGCGCCTGAGTATTCTCTACCTGACCACCTGTGTCGGTTTGGGGTACGATTCAATGTTACCTGGAGCTTAGAGGCTTTTCCTGGAAGCAGGGCATCTGTCACTTCAGCACCGTAGTGCCTCGTCATCACGCCTCAGTGTTATACAGC
>NZ_CAWQMW010000106.1:0-1249 GCF_963895965.1 Xenorhabdus sp. PB30.3
GCCGAAGCGCCTGTTCCCAGAGATTGACAGGTGAGGCCATAGGACACCTCCCTTGGTGTTAGGAAGATAGAGAGTCATCATGACACAATATGGATCACGGCTGTAGTACTAGGCGAGGAGTACAACTTTCTCTCTTCTTTTATTAGATCTCTGATTTCGACTGACATTTCACCTTGAAAAAATGAGAGTTACCGACTTTGGTTAAAGGTGTCAAAACTTAAATCAAAACAAAAAAATAGCTCTCGTATATCATACTGATACACAACATAAATGTATTTTAATCAAATAGTTATTTTCATTACTCATACCGTAGTTCAGCAGATTAAAAAGTGTGCTCACAACTATAGCCAAATCAAAATAATTAGACATATTTTACATGCGTCATAAACAGTTCATCAATTGAACACCTTTCTCGTCTTCTTATCGCTTTGACTTCAGTCCATTTCGGTTCGATGGGGTTCAAATCCGGACTGTAAGGAGGTAACCATTCCAACAGGCAACCGTGGTCTGCTATCGCTTTTATGGTGTCATGCCGTTTATGGAAGGGGGCATTATTCATCACAATCACGGCTTCGCTTGGGAGCTTAGGCAGCAAATCTTGTGTCATCCAGGCATGAAAGACATCCGCATTCATGTTTCCAGAAAATAAGCTTAAGGTCACGAAGGTCTTTTTGAGGATCGCGCCAATGACATTCATGCGGTCTTTGGCCTGCCAATCGTGTGTGCCGAAGCAGCGTAACCCTTTCGCCGAATAACCGTGTGTGCGGGGCATAGACTGCGAAAAACCGCTTTCATCCAGATAAACAATCGGTTTCATCGCCTGTTCGTAGTGGCCGATGCGTTCGACAAACGCCTGACGAGCCTGAGCGTCAGCGTTGGGGTGTCTTAGCGTTTTTTTTGACTGTTATTTTCAGCCGTTTCAAGGCGTAATGGATAGCAGACTGCGCGACACCCAAGCGTTTTGCCCTTTCCCATTGATAGTCGTCGGGGTAATTTTTGACATCAGTGAGAAGCGCTTCATCACTGATTTTTGTGGGCGGCTTATTCCGTGTCACACAGGGTTCTATTTTATGACTCCACCGAAATAAGGTCCGCATAGAAACCTCAAAATGGGTACACGTTTGTTCGAAGGTCAACGAATGCTTGTCTTTATATGCCAGTACTCGCTTTCGAAAATCCAGACTATAGCCCATCTCACTTTATCCTTTGTCATATGAATCCAGCTATTATGTCATATTAATATGATTCT
>NZ_CAWQMW010000107.1:0-1189 GCF_963895965.1 Xenorhabdus sp. PB30.3
TTTTATTTTGGTCAGACTGGCGGCGACGACATCAGTATCGCGCCCAACAATGCCATTATCGCCGCCGAGAGGAATATCTGATCATGGAACAGTTACGACTGTAGTACTAGGCGTGATGGAGTTGAGCTAGTGCAGCATCGTTTTAATTTCAACTTAGTTGATTCGTTTGAATATAAAGACATGAATGGAGTAATGGCGCGATTTTGGCATTATCGTCTACCAATAGAATTAGTGAAGTTCTTTTCCTCTTCTGGTTTTGCCAGAATTGAGTTAAAGCGTAGACAAGCACTGATGAACAACCACATAGCCAAATGGCTTCAGTTATATTTCTCCAGCCATAAAGCAAACAACAAGTATGCAGTATCTGTAGAAACAGTGATGCGTAACTGTGGATCAAAAGCTATTGATTTAAAAACATTCCGACAAAAATTAAAAATTTCACTAAAATTACTAAAGGCCACAGGGATTGTGGATGCATACATCGACAAAGATTCAGATCGAATTTTCCGTAAGTAACACCACAAAGACCTTAGACATAACGCTCTAAACTGGGGCGTTTTGGTAGCAATTAAAATACACGAGTTACAGTAGGAAACAGTTATGGGCGGCTTTCAGGTTGTTACGCTAATTACAAGTGATTGTACCGTTCACACTGTTTCGATGAGTTCAAACTGTTCAAAGACCAATTCCATGTTTTCAGAATAAGTACCTTCTCTCTCGAAAAAATTTTTATGTTCTTTCTTCCAGTACGAAAGACTTAAGTCTCCTTCACCCTCTTTTTTTGCCATTTCTTCTGTTACATCAGTAAAACTAACGAGGTGAATTACAGTAGTTCTTATAACACAGACAGGCCTTTCTCTGCCGTCTTTGATGATGCTGTAAGCGCCAATAGTCGGTAGGTTATTTTCTCTTTTACATGTTTCTAAAGCGCTGCAAGTTGCTATTTTTTTACCAGATACCACAAGATTTGCCAGTTCATCAGCTAATTCAGGTGAATCGCCAAATGACCAACTAAATAGCTTTTCAAAATGGTAGGCGAATCAAAGAAACTCAGTCCTATTTTTGCGAACTTTTTAACCGCAAAACCAAAAAAACACAAAAAGGAAGGACTGAGTTATGGCCATCGTACCACCAATTCCGCGCAATGAGCGGCGTCAAATGAGAAAAATTGTCCAAAAAACGGCAGATA
>NZ_CAWQMW010000108.1:0-1121 GCF_963895965.1 Xenorhabdus sp. PB30.3
ATATATCTGTATTAGATATATAGCTGTTAAAGACACAAATATAATAACACCAACATTGAAATTAAAAACATCCTTTATTGACAACAAATAATTCAATATTATAACGAAAATCAATGTTATTAAACTGAAAACACTAGATAGGGATGTATCAGTAAACGCATTTACTTCATCATCAGATGTTATTTTTTTGTTTTATCATTTGTTTTAAGTTTTTCTAGCGCCTTAGGGAAAATTAATGCCACCCATGCACCACTTATGGCAAATATTATCGCAGATATACTAGTTGATACACTTATTAAATTAGTTAGATTTATTTTTCCTTGATTAACTAGTTGACTCACGATATCTTGTGAGCAAAGATAAAATATCAAACTTGCCATAACTGAAATGATTATGACTACAATGAGCCTTATTAAAACACTCAATTTATTTTCCCCCTGCACTCTGTTTTGATATTTTCTTTTTATCTGTGCCTGTTTTATAGCCTTTTATTGATTCTATAATAAAATCTTCAATATGATTTATATTATTTAGACAACTTATGATATCTTGTGCTGTATATGGCCATACAGGAATATTTTTAACATCAAGATGATCCATTTCTAACTTAACAGTTTCCTTAGCTTGAGAGTTGTTTAAATATAAGGTTTTTGTTTCTTCTTCATCCTCTACAATAAAACCTACTTCATCTATCTCTTCTGTGCCCTTTATAGACTCTATATAGACCCTCAACTCTTCCTCAGTGAATTCAACTGGAACACTCAAAGTAACTTTTGATTTTATAGTAGGTGTTGGTTTTTTACTGGAAATGTATTTTAACAGAGATGTTAATTTTATTAAACTGGATGATGCTTCCGCACTTACTTCTATTTTTGATCTTGTTATAAGATGTTTTAAATATTTATGGCTCTGTATTAATTCTCTTTCTATTGATTTATTTATAAACCTATTAATTTCAAACGAAAAGTAACATAAAGACCCATTTTCTTTATATTTCAATCCAGCACTTAATTTTTCATCTTTTTTTATTTTATGATCCGAAAATGGCGAGAAATTATTAATATAAGACCTTAAATACCTTACTATAAAGATAGAGTCCGCAGAAGATCCATTATATTCTA
>NZ_CAWQMW010000109.1:0-1114 GCF_963895965.1 Xenorhabdus sp. PB30.3
CCCACCTACACGCTTAAACCGGGACGACCGTCGCCCGGATGACATAGCCTTCTCCGTCCCCCCTTCGCAGTAACACCAAGTACAGGAATATTAACCTGTTTCCCATCGACTACGCTTTTCAGCCTCGCCTTAGGGGTCGACTCACCCTGCCCCGATTAACGTTGGACAGGAACCCTTGGTCTTCCGGCGTGCGGGTTTTTCACCCGCATTATCGTTACTTATGTCAGCATTCGCACTTCTGATACCTCCAGCAGCCCTCACAGGCCACCTTCAACGGCTTACAGAACGCTCCCCTACCCAACAACACTTACGTGTCGCTGCCGCAGCTTCGGTGCATGGTTTAGCCCCGTTACATCTTCCGCGCAGGCCGACTCGACCAGTGAGCTATTACGCTTTCTTTAAATGATGGCTGCTTCTAAGCCAACATCCTGGCTGTCTGAGCCTTCCCACTTCGTTTCCCACTTAACCATGACTTGGGGACCTTAGCTGGCGGTCTGGGTTGTTTCCCTCTTCACGACGGACGTTAGCACCCGCCGTGTGTCTCCCGTGATAACATTCTTCGGTATTCGCAGTTTGCATCGGGTTGGTAAGTCGGGATGACCCCCTAGCCGAAACAGTGCTCTACCCCCGAAGATGAATTCACGAGGCGCTACCTAAATAGCTTTCGGGGAGAACCAGCTATCTCCCGGTTTGATTGGCCTTTCACCCCCAGCCACAAGTCATCCGCTAATTTTTCAACATTAGTCGGTTCGGTCCTCCAGTTAGTGTTACCCAACCTTCAACCTGCCCATGGCTAGATCACCGGGTTTCGGGTCTATACCCTGCAACTTAACGCCCAGTTAAGACTCGGTTTCCCTGCGGCTCCCCTATACGGTTAACCTTGCTACAGAATATAAGTCGCTGACCCATTATACAAAAGGTACGCAGTCACACCCCAAAGGGTGCTCCCACTGCTTGTACGTACACGGTTTCAGGTTCTCTTTCACTCCCCTCGCCGGGGTTCTTTTCGCCTTTCCCTCACGGTACTGGTTCACTATCGGTCAGTCAGGAGTATTTAGCCTTGGAGGATGGTCCCCCCATATTCAGACAGGATACCACGTGTCCCGCCCTACTC
>NZ_CAWQMW010000110.1:0-1009 GCF_963895965.1 Xenorhabdus sp. PB30.3
TGCGACTGGACTAAACGGCAGATTGCCGTCTGACGGATTTTCACCGAAAGTCTGCACACTGAATATCACCTGAAATACAGGGTGACGAGCGGTATCCCGTTCAATGTTCAGGGCTTCAAGCAACTGCTCAAACGGCATATCCTGATGGGCTTTAGCGCCGCTAACCAGTTTGTGTGCCTGTGTAATCAGCGCGGTTACACTGTCAGTGTGTTGCAGTTGTGCCCGTAAGGGCAGTGTGTTAACGAACATCCCTAATAAGGGCAGTGTTTGCGCATGGTGACGGTTATCCGTCGGGGTGCCGATAACGATATCGTCCTGCCCGGATAATTTTGCCAGTGTGACGTAAAACGCACTGAGCAGCACGGTATAGAGGGTGGTTTCCTGCGTTTTTGCCAACACCCGTAGCTGTTCAGACAGCTGTGCGTCCAGCGTAAAATTAATATCCCGCCCCTGATAATTGACCTGTGCCGGTCTGAGGTGATCGGTGGGTAGTGCCAGCGATTCATAGCCCGCCAGTGCCTGTTGCCAGTAAGCCAGTTGTTGTTCGCGGATGTCTCCTTGTAAATAGTCCCGTTGCCATGCCGCGTAGTCCCCGTAGGTAATCTCTAACTCAGGGAGCTGGCTGTCACGGCCTGCTTGCAGCGCGTGGTAAATCTCCGCCAGTTCCGCCATAAAAATATCGATGGACCAGCCATCCATTGCAATATGGTGCCATAACAGTAATAAGTAGTGACGGTCTGCGACCTGATAATGCCGCAAACGCAGGCTTGGCTCCGTGGTTAAATCAAAGGGAGTAGCAATTTCGCTGCGGGCGTTAGCCAGTAACGTCTCCCTGTCGTCACAAATTTGAGACGGGATCACGAAATGCTTCTCCAATACCTGCTGATACTGCTGGCTCTGATCATCACTGCGATACACGGTTCTCAGCACCGCATGGCGTTCCGCTAATCGGTTAATGGCGGTTTCCAGCAAAGGCAGCGAAGTATCCTGAGTTAACTGAACCAGATAC